>DASTYM010000297.1:0-6415 GCA_035764995.1 Cyclobacteriaceae bacterium
AGCCGCCCAAAGTTTTTGCCCATATCATATCTCCCTGACCAGTCACTTTGACCAGGAGAATATCCTTACCACCATTTCCTTTGGCGGGATTCGTTGTCATTGTTCCTGCCAGTACAAATCCACCATCGCTGGTTGAGGTCAGGGTTTCACCGGTGTCTACAATCGATGATTCATCTTTAGGAACATCGGTAACTCCTAGACCAAACGATTCGATCCCGTCAAAATACCGATCGCTTCCAGGTATGATGTTTCCCTGTGTATCAACTCGCAGGAAAAAAAGATTTGATTCAGAGCCGTCAGTCGCCTGGCTGTAGGTTCCTACTACGCCATAACCAAAGGCTGCCGATCTGGCTGGTTGAATATCCTGAGGTAAAAAAAGTTGTGTTGTATTTTGCCCGAATGGGTCAAAATTTTCGAAAACGGATTCTTCACTCACTTTTGGTATTGCTATATAAGACGAAGTGAAGTCACCTTGTACATCTGCGATTGCTGTCGCCCAGATAATTTTTCCGTTCGAGTAATGAACTGACCTCGCGTTGGCATACGTATTGGTTAATAGGTCGTAAGTCTTAAACCAGGTGCTATCCTGATTATTATTCAATGCAAAAAGCAGTTGTTTTTCAGGAGCTGCCTGTTGATTGATCAAACCTTCCTTAAATGTTCCCAATACAATGACACTACCGTTTGAAGAGAGATTCACAGCACCTCCATAGAAATCAATTTTTACAGGATGGCTTGGGGAGAGTGGTGTCTTATCGGTTATGTAAACATTTTTCACCGAACTGGGATCAAACGTATTATTTACTACCAGAATCCGCATAGAAGCGATGGCCACGTTAGCGGCTTGTTCAGCCTGAGGGTCGATATAAATGCTATCGCCCACAACGATGTAACCTGTCACCGTTCCAGAATTGACAATTGGTTTAAAAGATTTTCCTGTTCCGCCACCAAATGAGTGAATATCGCCAACACGGTTACCATTTTCGTCAGTTTCAATAAGAACAGTTCGGACATAGGTTGTATCACTTAATACAACTGCCTCGTTGCCGAGAATTATATAACCGCCCGGAATAACTTCAATGGACGATGCAGAAAGATCATACAGGCCTTCGAAAAATTTCACAAAGGTGTTTCGTTCTGCTGGGTCGGCATCTTCGAGGTTGTTACATGCTGCAACGGTTAAAGCGAGTGCAAACAAAAGTAGAATCGATCTCATTTTTTCTTATTCAATTTTTTGGGCTTAAAAATATCCTGAACATAGGAGAGGGTAAAGGCTATTGATCCCATTTTGAACACAGGATCGGCATAACCATACTCCCAAAGTAATCGTTGATTGTTAAACGCTGTGGCGCTTGAGCTTACATTGGTAATTCCATAGATATAACGAACATCAGCCACGAATAAACCGGAAGCGATCTTGTACTTGATTCCTGTTGACGCGACTACACCGATGTTAATTTTTTCACGATCAACATCGATTCCTGATTCTGGAATTGAAGATTCGCCCTCGCGTTGGCGTTCTGCGGTAATCTTGGCATTTAACAGATATGAAACTGAAAGTCCCAAGGCCAAATACGGCCTCAGTTTTTCGTGAAGTTTCGACTTTTGATTGAGGTAAGCATATTCAACCGTAATCGGTAGACTTAACCACGTTTGTGACTCGATGCCATTGAATTCATTCGTCAATTGTTCACCAGTACCTGGGTCTACTCGATCAACTGTCTCATTGATTTCATATCGGTGTTGCTGGTAAAGCAATTCGGTATGAAATGTTATTCTTTTAAACATTGGGAAATCTGCCGCGGCTCCAAACTGTAACCCAAATGAAGGTTTGAATTCGCTGCCATCACCTAACTCAACAGCGGAAACAGATTCCTGCACATTTGGTCTGCTAAAATTTCCACCAAGTTTGGCACCAATTCTATAGATAGGATCTATTCGAAAAGTATTGAACAAAGCTACGAATTCTGCAGGATCAACCTGAGGATTTGGCCTGAAGTATGGATCGGCCTTCTTAAGATTAAGCATGGCCTCATCAGCCTTCTCAGGCTCTTCAAGATAGATGTAACTGAGACAAAGTATTTTGTATCCTTCAACCTTGAGTTGTTTTTCTTCTTTCGTAAAGCCGCTTTCGAGGCAGCTTTTTAATTGACCTTCGATTTCATGCAATCGCCCTTGCTCATAAGTTGCGCGTGCAAGTCTCAGCGTTTGAGCGCAAGTCGCCTGGGCTTGTTGGCTGAATGTTTTGGCACTAATAAAAACAAGGATACCAAAGAGGTAGAGTCTTCTCATCTTTTCGTGGGGTTAGGCAATAAATACGTTTAACCGGATAACAATTTCACTAAACCCCTTATAAGACGGATTTAGCGTTTTATGGTTGCCAAATTTAACTAATTCCATACCCAGTCATTTGTTTTTAATGGCCTTTTTATTGGCTTTTTGAATAAAAAAAACCACCCAATGGGTGGTTTTTTTTAGCATTAAGGGGTTACCATTTACCTATGCACCACCATAATTTTTCTCCGGGCAATTTTTCCATCCGGTGTACTTAATTGGATTAAATAAACTCCGCTCGTCAACTCACTTGTTGAAATGGTTTTTATTTGTTCCCCGGCCTTAAATGAACTTTGGTAAACTGTTTTTCCATAAGTGTCAAACATCTCAACCGGTGTTGACTTGGTGACAGCTGCTGGCAACTGAATATTTACCTCATGGTTAGCGGGATTGGGGAAGAGTTGAATCTTCGTAACATAATCAGGGTCTTCCACATCCGTCACCAGTGTAGGATCAGTAAGCCCGGTCAGGATTTTGGCCTGGTAGATTTCCTTTGTCACTTCATTTTGAAGGAATGCTATCAATGCCAGGTCATTAGGAGCATTGTACAGTTTTCCTAAATCAGGATTCCATTCAAATGGGCCAAAAGTCTTTGTTTGTCCCTTGAGAAGTACCGCATCCAGTCTTGTTCCCAATGCTGATGGAATCATTTTTTTCAACACATATTCAAAGGAAGTCTCCCCGGTAGCAACCAAGCCTTTGTCAGTGTTGCTGAGACTTGACATGGGTATCAAGGATTCCACAAAAGCGATATGAAGAATCGTGGTATCCTCTGCCAACCGGGTATGGGCTGTTACTGAAATACTAAATTCAAATCCGCCATTCGCTGAAGGGGTTGGTGGTGTGATTTGCACATCTGCCTGAGCCAACTTCAATGTGCGGTTATTGTACATGGCTGCGCCCCAATCTGAAAAATATTTTTTCTGTGGATCGCCTGAATTTCCACCATCCATTCTCACAAGAGGTGTTTCGCTTATGTTGTAATAGAGCGCACGGGCACTCGGATCGGCAGGATCATCGTCATTGAAGGGATCCATGTTAGGGAATCCAACGCGATAGTTAATTTTTACGATGTCCGTTCCAACGGTGTTGAAATTTTGCTTGAGGAAATCGCTTTCTCTCTTTTCAACATTAACTCCATTCACTGAATTGGTGTTACCCGCGTTAGAGAAGTTTTCAATCAGGACAATTCTGGTTCTTTCACCCACACGGAAGTTGTCGAACGCAAAACCTTCGTTCGATGATCCCGCCAGGCTGGCTAACGCAAACCTGAAAATCACTTGTGTTCTTTCAGCGGCCGGGATGTCTGGGCTTAGCGTGTGTTGCGAATGCAATACCGTATCAACCACCGATGACCAACCGTAATCTCCGGAAGAAATTCCTGTAACAACATTTACCTGGGTGCCAGGTTTTGAAGCCAGTCCGGAACGATTGTACCAATTATTACCATCGCTATTGGTTCCGACCCTGTACCATTTTTTCAATGGATCGGTAATATTGAAATTGTCCGTAGAGAACTCAAGAACAACACCATCGTTCACATTCATGAAAGCAACCTGATCGAAACTTACTTTAGGCCTTGCGAGGTTCGTCAGATCGTATGACGGAGAATAAAGGTAAGAGACTTCACCGGGATTATATGGAGTGGAGAGTCCGGTTGCCCAAACATTACCGGTTAATTCAATTGAACTCGATTCAGTGGCGTCTCCTTTTTGCCAGCTTGAAACTAAATTATCTGTACTGGATGATTGCCACTGCTTAAGTGGATCAGTTGATTCAAAATCATCGATGGCTTCAATACCTACATCGGTAGCACTCAATGCCGGTACAATGATGATCGGTCTTGTAAAGGTACGCTCGCAACCCGGTAGAGGAGTTGGGTTAGCGCCCTGATCAGTCCGAGCAATTTGAGTTGTCGATAAGAGCGTTATCGTGTAATGCCCCGGAGTTGTAAATGTATTAGTCGTTACTGATGTATAGGTAGTTGACGGGCTATACTTCCACTGAGCAGAGAAGATGCTCGAATTGGTTGCAGGCCCATTCGCAACTGTTGAATTATCGACAACATTTATCGGAGTTGCCGTTGATATACCATTCATGCTGAAACTTGCATTCGGAATCGCCCCGATATAGATAGAGTCTGACGCCACCTGGCTTGGGCAATTATACTGAGATGAAACTGAGAATGTAACAATATACCTGCCGTTAACCGTGTACGTAAATGATGCCGAAGGCGTAACCTGAGTATTGGTTGCCGATAACGGATCACCAAGCGTCCACCTTGGATTGGTGTTGGCAACATAACCTGTAGCAGCGAATGTTGATGTGTTATCAAACTGAATCAAATTATTCTCACAGTATGCATTAGGAGCTGAAGGACGTCCCAGATCAATCGGTTGTGCACTTGCCAGTACGCTTGTCGCAGAGAAACTCGCAACAGGATTGGGTGTAACTTTAATGTAGTAATACCCCGTGCCCTTGGAAGGGGAATTGTTTTCGTTAAAAGTATATTCTACTCGAATTGTTCTGTAATTATTAAAGAGAACACCGGGTTGGAGCGTTGCAATACCATTTCCGTTATCTGTAAATCCTGCATTCGGACTTGCCAGTGTATGGATCGGAGCATTTGTTTGCGCATCGAAAAGTTCGAAATATCCGGTTGAAAGACCTGCGTTGGCATCAGGCCAGCCATTCAGGGTAAATGAACTTTGACTTCTGCAAAAGATGGCCGTATCTCCGAGAAAAGCCGACTGTCCTGAAACTTCAATTTTAGGGATAGGAGGTACAAATAATTCTACTTGTTGCTTAAATGGAACTGTTAAGGTAAGGTCGGCAGTGCTTTGGTAGCGTCCGGTAAATTCAATCTTACCCAGTGAACCGCCCTTCCAGAAGATTGTATTATTCAAAGTAGTGTCTCTGAAATTATCATATGGATCAACGGTGATATTTGAATTCTCACTCTTTGCATTAATAATATGCGTGTAATCCCACTTGTAATCTTTCTTGAAGCCAGTTGGGCTTGTGTTATCGGTTACTGTATTTACGACCACCGGGATTTGCTTAACCTGTGATCTCCAATAACGTCCGGAGATTATCTGTACCAATGGAGTATCAAGATTGACAGGGATTCGTGCATACAAATCCAGTAGTTTATACCCGGCTATGTCACCGGAATTAATTTGATCAGCAGACAGGCCAGGGGACGGTGCATATCCTGGTGGAAGTGTGAGGTCGGTCTGGAAGTTAGGATTTTCCAGCGACTGCTTCGATCCGATGTGTTGACCTGCTTGTGTGATACCCAGGTCAAGCGAAATAGGACTCACGTGATCATACACAACGTACTGCTCGCTTGATTCAACGATACATCCATTCACACTAATATGGTTGATAGTAATGTCGAATGCTGCGTCAAGTGCAACAGCTCCTAAGTTAAGTACATCATTGGTTACCCCATTTCCTAAAAACTCACTTGGTGCATAATCATTTGTAGCCTCATTAATTGGTATGAGTCTGATGCTTCCCCCCAACGTAGGATCAATATAGTTATCTGGAATGGCCTTGATAATCGCACGTTCACCTGGAGGAAGATCAGGGTCAGGGAGGAATCCAAATGTAGTGAAGTCATTGTCTCGCGAATAACTGTTCGTGAATTTCAGTGGCTGGTTGGTAATAACTGTGACCGAAGCCAACTTATTATTGGTAAGCACAGGAAGTACGGCATTTCCTCCAAACCTCTTAATGTCACCCGAACTTCCGGGGGTTCCAATCAATTTAAGATCGGTGATAATGATATTGTCCAGATCGACACTTGATTGAATTTCATATTGAATATGAACAATGGTATTATTGACAAATTCAATATCAAGTGACAGCTGATCAAAGTCATTACCATTCAACTGAACAGTTGGCTTATCTTCCTCTCCAACTCCCCTGAATTGAAATCCCGTGGGGAGTAATAAGTAGAAGTCCTGAATACCTGCAGTAAAGCTGTTGTTCGCTTGTTCGCTCAGTACGATGGGTTCCGTTAGCAGAACTTCACTGCCAGGGCAGAGCAAGTAATCCGGAATTTTAGTTTGCTTGA
>DASTYM010000298.1:0-10000 GCA_035764995.1 Cyclobacteriaceae bacterium
ACAATTATTGGTGTGATACAGGATATGGTTATTGAATCTCCATACGAACCAGTACGTGCTGCTATGTGGCACATCGATCGTTATGATAATGCAAACGTTATGATTTTAAAGCTTAGCCCTGAGTTAAGTTCTCATGAAGCAATTGAAAAAGTAAAAGCAGTGTTTACCAAATATGACCCGGCATCACCTTTTGGTTATGAATTTGTAGATCAGGAGTACGCCCGAAAGTTCAGTGATGAAGAACGCATTGGTAAACTTGCTACTGCTTTTGCAGTGCTTGCCATTTTCATCAGTTGTCTTGGTATTTTCGGACTAGCCAGCTTTGTTGCTGAGCAACGAACCAAGGAAATTGGAGTTCGCAAAGTGATGGGTGCATCCGTAATGAACCTGTGGGGATTACTCTCGAAAGATTTTGTTATGCTGGTGGGGATTTCCCTGTTGCTCTCCATTCCACTGGCGTGGTACTTCATGAACGATTGGCTGCAGGGTTACGATTACCGTACGGACGTTTCATGGTGGATATTTGTGGTAGCAGCCTTGGGAGCATTAACAATTACGCTACTGACAGTTAGCTTTCAAGCGATTAAAGCTGCGCTGATGAACCCTGTGAATAGTTTGAGGTCAGAGTAAGTCGTTTTAGATTCTGCATTTAACAAATGCTCGCCCTTCGAACTTATTTTTTGCAATTAGTCATTGTGATTAGGAGTACCGGAGTACTGTTTAGAGATCCAATATCTCAAAAACAAGCCCGGTTACAGTCGTAACACCTATGGCTAAAATAACAGCCCGAATCAACAGCTTAATAAAGAGATTGAAAGTGTTTTGATAGGACAGCTTTTCTTTGTTATCACCTGCTTTTGCAAAGATTTCTGATTTCCAGTTCCAACTATTTACTACATGAGGAATGGAGTTTTTCATGGCTAGAGGATCATGATTTCTAATTTATTGAATTTCCGTTACCCGGGAGTCCCTTAAAGCGCCTGATTAACACCTGTGTCGATAAGTTAACAGCGGTAAACTTTAAATTGAAATGAGTTGATTTTTAATTCGTTGTAATCGTTTTAACTACAGTATTGCATCACTCGATGAGTTGTTATTTACGCAGGCTGAATGAAGTACCTGTTGCTTTCCGGTCCCGTTACATTTGTTACGTGCTCAGCAAAAAATATTGAAGAGCACTGACGAAAATGAAAAAAATTACGACCCTTCTCTTGTTATGCTTGGCTGTTAATTATTTAATTTTTGCGCGTCAAAGTTCTTCCGAAACTTCAAGGGAATTAACTTTGATTGGAACTGTGTATGATGGTGATACCCAAAAACCGATGGAGGCTTCGGTGGTTATAGAAGTACCTGACTTCAATCCTCTTTCCGTAAAAACAGACGCTAAAGGCAGGTTTGCAGTGGGTGTTCCCTCACATTACAAATGTATTATAAAGGCTTCTGCCGAAGGATTTGAAACACTTCGGCATAAATATTCATTTCATGAACTGAAACAGGCCGATTCCATTCTGCGGTTAAATTTATATCTGGTACCCATCGAAAAGGTAAAAATGAAAGGAGATTTACTCAGCAGCAAAGATAATGTACCATTGACTTGCGAGCTTAAAGTGCATCATAATTCAGATTTTTCAACAGAAGATACAAGTGAAGTATTTACAGGATCATACTCAAAAACCCTAACGAAATTAGGGTGGTATATTCTGGAATTTTCTTCACCGGGATTTTTGCCTGTGAGTGATACCGTGTGGGTGGCAAATTATAAACGAAGAACGATTCGTAAAGACTTTTATCTAAAGCCCGTAGAAATGGGGTTAACGGTTCAACTCAGGAATGTATATTTCAATTTTGCACAGGCAACCCTGGCGCCAGAATCGAATGGCGAATTGGATAAAGTCGCTGAATTCTTTTTGCAGAACCCATCGTTGCAATTTGAGATTGCTGGACACACCGATAGTGAAGGGCCTGAAGATTACAACCTTCGTCTTTCGCAGGATCGGGCGCAGGCCATTGCGGATTATTTGATCAGCAAGGGTGTGGACTCTTCACAGTTGATTGTTCATGGATATGGTGAATCGAAACCTATTGATTCAAACCAAACATCAGCAGGAAAACTCAATAACCGAAGAGTGGAATTTATTGTCGCGTCTAATATGCGACAATAAGGAAGTTAAAATACATTTCATTACTTATTTTAAGTTGATGGTCATGAGCGTTGTAAGATTGCCTTATCACCGTGCAAGAGTTTTGCTTATGATGATAAGCCTGGGTTTGTTAATTTATTTTGTGCAGTGGGTGTTTTGACTAACTTAACTGTCAGAGGGTCAGTAGTCCGGTGAGTACACCGGCCTACTTCAGGTTTTCAGCCATTTTCAAGGTGTGTTCCAGCGATTGGTTACTCTTCCAACTATTATGTCCCGGGATAATATGGTTCGGATTTTTACATTTGGCCTGAACGTTCTTTAGTGTTGTGGCGTAAGCTTTGGTATTCGCATCTCCTAAGTTCCCTAACGTGTCGTCATCCGTACTCTTTATTAAGCAGCCTCCGTATAAAATTTTCTCTTTCTCAAACCAGATGACAATGTTGTCGGGAGCATGACCTGGGCCAGGATAAATTGTTTGAAACGAATATTGCCCAACGGTAAAGGTGGTGTCTCGGGAGATTAAAAACTCAGCTCGTTTCATGCCGCGCCTTTTGCTGAGCTCATCGGTTTGTTTGGTCGCGTATGTTTTGATGCCCTGTTGTTTATAGTAGGCGAGGCCTCCGGTTCTGTCTTCATGAAAATGAGTAGCAATGCAAACCGTTACTTTCTCATGATGCCTGGCTCGGATACTGTCGAGCAGTGGTTGAAATTGGGTGGTATCCCACGGTGAATCAATCATGATCACGCCATTGTTGGTTACTACATACAATCCGTTGGCTGGGTAGGGAGTGCCTTGATAAAGATTGTAGGTTGTGAAGACATAAAAGTCTCCTGTGAGATGGGAGATTTTAAGTTTGCTTTCCTGGGCAGATAGCACAGTGACAAAAAAAAGAAAGATTAGCGTAAGGATTTGTTTGCTCATGATTTGGGCTAACTAAAACGAATTCGAATTTATTATTATGTATGATTCAAATCCACCCGTTGGTAAAAAAATAGCTGGCTTAAACCAGCTATTTAATGTCAAATTGAAAGGGGATTAAAGTCCGAAGCAAGAAAACTCTGAGCCTGAAACTGATCCGTTTACAATGACGAATAGATTTCCAGTTGCATAATCAACCTGGTAAATGGGCTCCAGTGTTTTTAGCAGAATCCGTCCTTCTTCATTACCGGTGTTTTTATTTAGCTTCACCATTCCCGTGCGTTTCGTTGCTCCATCTTCTATGCGGGTCATGATATAAAGCGCCTCTTGTGATTGGAATGAATTTTTTCTATTGGCAATTACATCACCAATTCCATGAACAATATCATCACCCTTCTTTGAGCGCTGAATATTAAAAGTGTTAGGTTTATTAGGGTCCTGAGTTACTTCCAGGTTATCAACGGTTGCATAGACCTGACCCATCACCCCCAGAATTTTTCCGGCCGTACCAATCGAGGCTGGTGCATAATATTTTGAGTAGATCACTTTGCCATCAGGCGATATCAACCAGGCATTTTGTTGCGACCTTAGTAAGTATCCGTTCTCCCGAACTTCAATTTTTTGAACATCTTCATCGCTTCCTTTGAATTTAATATCCTCAACAATTAACTGATAGGTAACATCTGATAGATTGACACGGTATAGCTTTTGATCAGCGTAGATCAGGCCGATCTTTTCATCTAAAAAAGTAATAGGACTACCCTTAAGTTTAATTCTCTTTTTCCAGATCGAGTCATCGCCTGTATTCAGATCAATCATATTAGCCTCTTCAGCATTCGCAAACAAAACCCCTTTTGACACTATTGCAAAGTTCACTACTGGTTTGTCAGTCCTGTACGAGCGCTTCCAAAAGCTGTTTCCGTCAAATCCGATGTAGTCAAAAGTAGAGGTCTTGTCATCTCCGCCCATAACCACTATTCCTTTATTAGTAAAACGTAACTCTATAAAGGGTTGATCCAGCGTAGCGGGTTTTTTCCAAGACAGACTTCCGGTTACTTGATCTATGAGTTGGATTTGTGATGATGTAACACAATACATTTTATTGTTCACTGTTGGAATAAACATCTGAAATTCGCCATTAATTTTAACTGAATTCTTCCAAACGTCTTTTCCATCGGACAGGGATAAAGCCCCAATAAATTTTCCTGACCCCACATAAACGACTGTGCCATCATCTGAAAAATTAAGTCGGCCCACTGATTTTTCATACTCCTTAGTCCATAACTTAGCTCCGGTTCTAGCATCGAGACGGTGAAGTTTTTTATCGTCAGGAAAAAGAATATTTCCTTCGATATCAGCAACGGGCTCAGCATCCAGCATTGATTTTATGGACTGTTTTAAAGCGCCAAGGTTAAAACCCGTTTTGCGATCGGGCAAATCCATCCTCCAGCTTTCTTTTCCCGATTGAATATTGACCAGGGTTAGTACGGCCTTTTTATCTTGTTTAATCTCGAGCAAAATTGAACCGATTTCAAGAAGTGGTTTCTTATTCAGGATTGAAACATTGGCTTCTCCGCTATTATAAATTATACGACCTGTGAAGTAATCAATGATAGTGGTTTGAGCTTTGATACTCGTCAGGGAGGTACTTTCGTAGATTGCAAATGAAGTTCCATCGATCTCTTGAAATTTCTCCTGATCAGCAATGGTTGCACCTTTAATTTCATACAATTTAGCTTGCTTATCTGGATCGATGGCAACAAGAGAAGTGTTGGTAGCCACGATAACAATACCAGCAGATGTGATTTTCAGCCACTCAGCTTTTTTGTCAAGATCAAGCTTCCATTTCGGTTCATCAATTGCATAGCTTCCTATAGCAATCGCCATCGCCATGATGGTTAAAAATAATTTTTTCATTTGGTTTAGATTTTGGTTTAGCGCGACAAGTATAAATAAAATATCTCCAGATGTCGACTAAGTGCTTCATTGCAGAAATTATTCATGCAATGAATGATTGAATTGATAAGAAAATAAAAGCTTTTTAGAGATCACATTTTCATTCTAATCAATTCGTGTGCAGTTGACATAGTATTTAATACCGACTTCTAAGTCTTTCCAATAATCGGTCTTAAATCTTTCTTTTTTTGTAACAATGTTAACCTGGGTTTGCATTATTACTCTTTTTACTAACCAACTACTTTTTATGAAGAAAACCCTTTTCGCGTTATCTGCTTTATTGATGATATTTTCAACCGATGGATTTAGCCAAACAACCTCCAGCCAGCCATTCTCCTCTACGTACGAAGTGCAGAAAATTCCTGCCAATCCGGATGTAGCGCAGCTTGGAAAATTTGGAGATGTTCCTGTGAACAAATACAATGGAACGGCTAACATCTCTGTCCCAATTCATGAAATAGATTTAGATGGATTAGAAATTCCAATTGCACGTAAATACCTAGAAGTTGGTGCATTTAAGAAATTCATTGAAAATCCCGTGAGCCTTCATATGGGTCTGCACCATGTTACTATACCATTATTTGAGATTCCTTTAGAGGGATTAGCAATTCCTATTTCACTCAAGTATCACTTTTGAAACTATAAGTGTCCGCAGCGAAACACGGTTCTATATGAACAAAATAAAACACCTATTTCTGATCTTATTCATTGTAATATCTCATGTTACCCTTTCCCAGGTAGACAAGACTTATGATTATTTGCCTCCATCTCCAACGGCATCAGAATTAGGAAGATACGGCTTAGGTCCGATAAACTTATCCACGGGAGCGATGTCAACTTCTGTTCCGATCTACACGTTGAAAACGGCCAACTTTACCATTCCGATTAGTTTGAATTACTCTTCTAGTGGTGTAAAGGTTGATCAGATCGCAAGCAATGTGGGCATGAGCTGGTCCCTGGATGCCGGTGGTGTTATCACCCGAATGATACGCGACAAGGACGATATGGAGGACCTCACTCCAGCACCTTATCCCAGTAATGTTAACAACTTAGAATACGACCTGGTAAACTATCTCCACAATTCTGTTGATGAAGAGTTTGACTCTGAGCGGGATCTTTATTCGTTCAATTTTGTAAACCTCACGGGGAAATTTGTTTTCACTCGAGATAACATTCCTTTAATAATTCCCTATCGTAGAATTGATATACAACGAACCAGGCAGTTGGAAGACACCGATTTTCTGATCACCGATGAGAATGGAGTAAGGTATTATTTTAATATAAGCGAAAATACCCGCACCGTTCAACAAGGGCTGGACTGTGGAAAAAACTTTCCGGATTTAAAGGAAACAGCGTGGTACATCACCAAGATAATTCACCCGGAAGGGGACACTGTTCATTTCGAATATGAAAGCTACGGCTATTTTTATTCGCCTAGCATTAGCCAAACATTCACAGAAAAGCTGAATGTTTTTATAGATTGTTTGGACGGTACCTGCCCTACGGTTCAGGAAAAGCTTTGCTCAAACCTTCTTTGGACCAGTACAGCAAGGCTAACCCGCATGCGGACGAATGGCTATGGTGATGCTGTGTTTCATTCCTCCTCCACCAGATCTGACATACCCGGTGAATACAAGCTGGACAGTATCGAATT
This sequence comes from Cyclobacteriaceae bacterium, assembly GCA_035764995.1. Classification (GTDB taxonomy): domain Bacteria; phylum Bacteroidota; class Bacteroidia; order Cytophagales; family Cyclobacteriaceae; genus UBA2336. The sequence continues at coordinate 6,671 of DASTYM010000298.1, forward strand.
TGTTTTGCCTGATAATCAGGTGACCAGTAAATGGGTATTAGAATATGCTTTCTCAACAAACTCAGGATTTGGAGACAGTGAAGTAACAGGTACTGGTCTTGATAGCAGGATGTTCCTCACAAGGGTTTATCAGAAAGGAACCGATAGCCCAAACCGGAAGTCATATTCGTTTGAGTATCACCAAATGAATGGGCTGCCGAAACGTTTATCCTTTGCTCAGGATCATTGGGGATATTTCAACGGTAAGTCTAATGCTCACTTTGTGCCAAAACCGGGGATGGTTGCGCTACGTGATGATGTTGGCAGTCCTTTGTTCACCACTATTGCCGGGAACAAAGACCCCGATCATAATTTTGCCGGCAAAGGCCTGCTGACGAAAATTGTGTATCCGACAGGTGGTTATGATTCGATTGAATATGAAGGAAACTCCTATTGGGGAAGCAAAACAATTTATCCGTCTAAAAATTACCATGAAGAGTCACTTGAAAGCCATCTGGAAGTCGGCAGCGAGCAACAGATAATCGAGGTTCACTCGTCAATATTGCAGGATGTTCAATTTGATTTTTCGGCTTCTTACCTGCCAGGGGCCGAAGAGGATCCCATCCATTGTTTTGGCCGTATTACGATAACGGATTTAACCGCAAGCAATACTGTTTTTGAAAACCTCCGCGTAAACCCGGGTAACGCCATCTCACCTTTGTTGGCCCTGTATGCTGGGCACGATTACAGGATTACCATAAAGACGTTTGGCAATGATGTTGTATCCAACGTGCGTTTTGACCTGTTTGAACAGGAGCCACAAACGGTACAAGATAATATACCAACCGGAGGTATGCGCGTATCAAAGGTTACATCCCATGTACCTGAAAGTGGTCAGAGCTATGTTAACAAATATTATTATGCTTCATTTAATGACCTAACGAAGTCTTCAGGGGTTATTGCCAACGCTCAACCCGTTTATTATCAGTTTTCTAAATCGTATCATGTATGTAATGGCACTTGCGACAACTATGAGTGCCGCTATGTGACGCTTAATTCCAACAGCAACGTTAACCTGAATGGGTTTGCCGGGAATAATATCGCTTACCCAAAAGTGATTGTTAGTCAGGGTAACCAGTTTGAGAACGGTTATGAAGAGCATGAATTCTACACCAGTCAGGATAACCCGGGCAGTGTAGTGTATGGTGACGAAATTCAGGGAGCACCCTATACAAATATTGCATGGGACAACGGACTGGAAAAAATAGTAAGAAAGTATAAAAAGGAAGGAGCATCGTATCAAAAGATATATGAATTGGAGAATACATATGTGCGCGATCAGGCAGTCGATCTTTTTGTGCCAAATCTTGTTGTTAGAAAAAAATACGACTTTATTTGCCCGGTTGACCTGGTTATTTATTGTGATGAAAGTAACGTCAATACAGTTTACCGTGAATATACTTGTGTTACCACGCATAGCCATACCTGGCTAATGGGAGGTATTCCATTGGTAGGCAACGGTCAAACAAAGTGCATAGCCGTGGGCGCCATTAATCAATGGGTTACAATTGGATATCATCCCTGCTATAATAAACAGGCAGAAGTTGACTCGGTGATCATGTATTCTCAAATAGAAAACATTGATGCCCTGGAGTACAGGGATTATGCACATTGGTTTTATTTGAAATCAATGAAGGAGACCACATTAACCGATAATGGGAGCGTGCTGGAAACGATAAAAAATTTCGATTACAAAGATATAACACATCTTCAGCTGACACAGGAACATTTCGTTACAAGTATAGGCGAAACGCTCACAACTAAATACTGGTATCCGCATGATTTTACTTTTGGTTCTTTTGCTGATTCACTCAAAAACAAGAATATAATAGCCCGGCCGTTAAAAACAGAAACATACCTCGCCAAAAAAACAATCAGTGGTGCCATCACAAAATACAATACAGACGGATCAATAGCGGAGGTATGGAAAAGAAACGAAGCAAATCCTTCCGATAGCCTTGTGCACGATCCAACTCAGCTTGTAATACCACCCTACGAGCTGGAAGGATCTATCACCCGGGATTTTGATATTAAAAAACCACGCGAGATACATTACCCCGATGGAAAGATAGCTACACTCATCTGGGGTTACGGAAGGAAGTACCTGATTGCACAAGTGATGAACAAATCCTTTTCTGAGATACAGGTAGTCTTAGGCGCGGAACTTACATCCCTTGAGAATTCAAGTGATGATACTTATATAAATTCCAAACTCAATGTTTTGAGAACCGCTCTTCCTGATAGTCACATCACTTCTTTTAACTATAAGCCAGGTATTGGTGTCATATCCCAAACTGATCAAAATAATATTACCACTTATTACAGCTACGATACCTTTGGAAGGGTAGCCACTATAAAAGACAACGAAGGCAACATTGTAAAAAAATACAGCTACAACTACAAGCACGGCAATCCCGGGCAATAGGTATTACTGAGTTCCACTCCCCATACGCGAATATTAATTAGTGTTATCAATTCTTATCTCAAGAAGAATGAAAACCATTAGGATATTAACAGTATTGGCAAGTCTGCTCACATCAAATGTTTCACAAGCTCAAACTATTGTCTGTGTTGGAACTCAGTCAGTTTTGCAAATCCCAAGAAATATTGGGTGTGGGTATGGACTTGGTTATGATGTTGATTGGGATGGTGCAATAGGGGGTGCAATTACCAATCAGTCCAGTGGCACTTCCGAGTTTACGGTTACCTGGCAATATATAGGTACGTTCAGGTTTAAAAGAGATTTTCCCGGAGGCTGCACGGGGACCCCGCTGTATAGCCCTTATTACACAGTTGTAGCAAATCCATCGACTCCTTCCCCAGAAGAACTTAACCAACAGCAAGGTACTTGTGGCCAGGTCATGCTGAATTATACGGGTGGTGCATCAGGGTTCTGGCAGACAACTGCGGATGGAACAGACCAGGCATATCCAACTTCACGGACTGTAACTTCGACAGGAACTTATTTTTTAAGGGTCATAAACGGTTCAAATTGTTTGAGTGATGCCCAGTCTATAATTGTTGCCTCCTTGCCAGCAAGTCCGGTGGGTGGAACGCTTTCAGGAGGAGGAACATTTTATGGATCAGTTAATACCAACTTAAATCTGAGCGGACACAGCGGGAACATTGTGGAGTACAGGTATACCGAAAATGGCGGAGGGGTGAATGTTGTTGCCAGCACCTCATCTACTCTTCCTATAAACTTTTCCGCTCCAAGTTCACAAATAAGTCGGCAGTATTGGGCCGTAATTGAACTAAATGGTTGCCAGGTGAATTCAAGTGTTGCTGTCG
>DASTYM010000299.1:0-15376 GCA_035764995.1 Cyclobacteriaceae bacterium
GCACCGGATTTTTATTTGATCATTATAAAAGTACGAAAGCTGCAGTTCTTTTTATATTTACCGCAAATCAAAAATAGGCTCATGAACCTTGATTTAACCGGCAAAAATGCCATTGTGTGCGGGGCTTCTCAGGGTATCGGGAAAGCAGCCGCCATTGAACTTTCGTTGCTGGGAGCAAACGTTACATTGATTGCACGCGATGAGCAAAAGCTGAAACAAGCATGGAATGAATTACACCATGGGCATCAATTACATCATCACATCTCAGCCGATTTTTCAAATCCCGCTGAGGTGAAAAAGAAGATTGAGGAGTTTGTGAGCAAGCACACAGTTCATATTCTGGTGAATAACACCGGTGGCCCTCCGGGTGGCCATGCTATCGATGCGAATCCTGAAGATTTTTTAAAGGCCTTTTCAAATCATCTGATCTGCAATCAAATTACAACGCAAGCCGTTGTGCCCGGAATGAAAAAGGAAAAATATGGACGCATTATCAACATTATTTCTACATCGGTGAAAGTTCCGTTGCGCGGATTAGGTGTTTCGAACACGATTCGAGGTGCGGTAGCAAACTGGTCGAAGACGTTGTCACTTGAATTAGGGCCTTTCGGAATTACGGTAAACAATGTATTGCCTGGTGCTACCATGACGGGAAGATTAGAATCCATCATCAACACAAATGCCCAGAAAAAAGGAATCAGTTTTGAAGAGGCCAAGCAAGATATGATTAAGGAAATCCCACTGGGAAGAATTTCAGAACCACATGAAGTGGCAGCCGCAGTTGCTTTTTTGGCATCACCAGCGGCAAGCTATATCAATGGAATTAACGTCCCAGTTGATGGCGGAAGAACAGGAAGTTTGTAATTTTTCTATCTTTATAATATGGTTGAGGAATTAAAAAATGCAATGGACAGGGCAGGAAAGCTTTCTGATGAGCAGCAGAAATCTATTGCTAAACTAATTTTGAATGAAATTGAATGGGATCGTGCTATTCAATCTTCACCTGAAAAGCTCTCCATGCTTGCTAAAGAGGCGTTGATAGATTATAAATCGGGGAAAACAAAACCAATGGATTTATAATCCATGGATTCACATGTGACTTCAAGATTTAGGAAATGTTTTGATACCCTTCCTAAAGACATTCAGGATAAAGCAAAAAAGGTTTATAGAATTTGGGCTGAAAGCCCTACACATCCATCTCTTCATTTTAAACAAGTACATGACACTGAACCTATTTTTTCAGTTCGAGTTGGGTTGTATCATCGGGCACTTGGTGTAAAGGAATCTGATTCAATGATTTGGTTCTGGATTGGAACGCATGAAGAATACAATAACCTGATTTCTCAGCTTTGATTATGGAGAAGATCTCGAATTATATAAATGGGAAACCATTTGAACCTCAATCGGGAAAGTACTTAGACAACATCAATCCAGCAGATGGATAAGTTTATAACTTAATTCCTGATTCTGATTCAAGCGATGTTGCCCTGGCGGTTGAAGCAGCTAAAAAAGCTTTTCCAGGTTGGTCAACCATGCCTGCGAGCAAGCGTTCCGATTTTATGATTAAAATTGCCGATCTCATCGATCGCGATCTTGATAAACTTGCGTTGGCTGAAAGTATTGATCAGGGAAAACCCGTTAAACTCGCCAAAGTTGTTGATATCCCAAGAGCATCTGCAAATCTTCGTTTTTATGCAACGGCTTGTCTTCACTTTTCATCAGAAGCACACCTGACTGATCAGGAAGCGATCAACTATACGCAGCATGTGCCAGTGGGTGTAGCAGGTTGCATTTCTCCCTGGAACCTTCCGTTGTATTTATTCACGTGGAAAATTGCCCCTGCACTTGCGGCCGGATGTACCGTGGTTGCCAAGCCATCGGAACTAACGCCCATGACGGCATTTCTGTTTTCTAAACTTTGCATTGAAGCAGGATTACCTGAAGGAGTTCTTAATATTGTGCACGGACTTGGTCCCAAGGTGGGGCAGGCAATTATTGAACACCCCGAAATTGTCGCCATCTCTTTTACGGGCGGAACAGTTACCGGAAAAAAAATCGCAGCTACTGCCGCACCCATGTTCAAAAAATTGTCACTGGAGCTTGGCGGGAAAAACCCGAATATCATTTTTGCTGATTGTGATTTTGAAAATGCAGTTAGTACATCGATACATTCTTCCTTTTCAAATCAGGGAGAAATATGTTTATGCGGATCGCGGATTTTTGTGGAGCGATCGCTTTACCAAAAATTCACCGATGAGTTTGTGAAACGAACGAAGGAATTGGTTGTTGGAGATCCGTTGGAAGACAAAACAAAAGTGGGGCCACTCAACTCCGAACCGCACATGAAGAAAGTGCTCTCCTATATTGAGTTGGCAAAACAGGAAGGCGGAAAAATCTTAACGGGGGGAAAGCAAATAAAATTGAATGGCCGCTGTGCCGATGGATATTTTGTGGAACCAACCGTGATTGTTGGATTGAATGAAAAATGCAGAACAAATCAGGAAGAAATTTTTGGTCCGGTGGTAACCATCATGCCATTTGATCGGGAAGAAGAAGTTATTGGTTACGCCAACAGCACTGCCTACGGTTTATCAGCCACTATTTGGACAGAAAACTTAAAACGCGCTCATCGCGTTTCGGCTCAGGTAAAAAGCGGGATCATTTGGGTGAACTGCTGGCTCTTCCGCGATTTGCGAACTCCGTTTGGTGGCATGAAACAAAGTGGCCTGGGGCGTGAAGGTGGTTTTGAAGCGCTGAAGTTTTTTACAGAGGAGAAGAACGTTTGTATTAAACTTTAATTAGTCTTTTGACAGAAGGGTTTTGTAATAATCCAAAGCTATCAACAGGTCACCTTTTTCTTCGAGATTTAGTTTATTCAGCCTTGCGAAACTTTTGACGTCATCAAAGTTTGGGTGCATAAATTTTTCAAGAATTTTTTCACTAATACTGGAGTTATTTTTGCGAGTTTTTTGCCATATGCCATCCTTCTCATGGATCAATGACGAGTGAAATTTTTCAAAATTACCATCTTGGTCCATCACGAAGGTGTTTTCTTCTTGAACTAAAACTGCCCTATTATTCTTTGCCGGACCATATGAAGTTTGGATGACACTATTTTTTCCTTCAATAACTTGCACCATTTCTTTCCTAGAGAGAACAGCCCAGTCTTTAAACTCTCTTAAAATTTCAAAAAGAAGAATTTCGCCTTCCTTGTATTCAAAAGAGTAGAAGTTTCTTTTCGTTCCGATTGAATCTGTAAACGACATGCTGAAAACTTTATTTTCTTTGAAAGACTTTGATTCCCGTGAATCGGTATTTTCTTTAAACGAAATAAGCTTACTGATTTCGTTGAAGCGGATCATTCCTCTCAACTTCGTACCGTCATGAAAGGTCAGTTCCCCCGAATTCCATTTTGTTCCTATGCCTTCTGTCATGAGGGTTTGACTGAAAGAGGTAGTTGACAAAAAAATCGACAGGCAGAATAAAATCCAAGGAAAATAGTTCGTATTTCTCAATTTTTTACTTGACTTTGCCCAATTATACACAGACTTCTTCTCGATACAAAGAGAAATTGAGGTGAAAGGGATTTTGATATGAGTTTCTTCGACATCAACAATGTAATTTTTCAAGCCTTCGGCTATCCGGTTAGCTACATCGAATTTGTAGGTACTATTTTTGGCGCCATTTCAATTTGGCTGTCAGCCAAGGCTAACATCTGGAGCTTTCCAATCGGGTTGATTTATGTGGTGATGTTTTTCTTTGTTTCCTTTCAGGTTCAGCTTTACCCGGATATGTTCCTCCAGGTATTTTTCTTTATCACCAATGCTATAGGCTGGTGGCGATGGGCAAACCCTAAACCCGGAGAGGAAGATCGTAAGAACGAACTCAGGATTAGTTATGTATCAAGACAACAATTGTGGATGTGGCTGGGTCTTGGTTTTGTTGGTACCATACTTTTTGGATTATCAGCGAGCCGTTTGCATGAATGGCTGCCTTCTGTATTCAGTTTGCCTAGCGCATTTCCCTATATGGATTCTTTTATAACAGTCATGAGTATTATAGCCACATTTCTTATGATCGAAAAGAAAGTAGAGAATTGGATTGTGTGGATACTGGTTGATGTCGTAGCTACGTATTTATATTTTTCCCGGGAGCTGATTTTATTTGGATTGGAGTTTGCAGCATTTTGTTTTCTGGCGGCCTTCGGTTTGTGGAATTGGATTCGCGAGTACCGTAGCTACAAGTTGAATAATGCTGCATGAAAATTAAAATCAATTCGTTTTGGCCCGCTATCGTATGGCTGATGGTATCAACCATCGCATTTTTTCTTCCCGGAAAGGCATTGCCTGAAAATGATTGGTTCGGGAAACTTCAGGTCGATAAGTGGATTCACATTGGGCTGTTTACGATCATGATTGTCCTTTGGTGTTTACCGTTGCTTCATCGCCATGTGCAAAAGGTACCACGACTGTTTATGCAGATAGCGATCATTTTTTTGGGTTATGGTGTTGTAATTGAATTGATCCAGCATTTTTTTATCCCGAATCGGTCGTTTGATTGGGGTGACATCGCAGCGGACACAGTGGGCTGTTTAATAGGTTTCTTTTACGTCCGAAACCAATGGAAGAGATAAAGAAAGTTTGTTTTTACGGTCCGGAAAGCACGGGTAAAACTTTCATGGCTAAAAAACTGGCCGAAAAATATAAAACGGAATTTGTACCTGAAGTGGCGCGCGAATTCATCACCACCAACAATTTTAATCGCGAGGATATTATTGTCATAGGTCGGGCACAAACAGAAAGAATCTTTCTGAAAGCACGAACGGCAAACAAAATTCTTTTTTGCGACACGGATTTAATTACCACTCAAATTTATTCACGCCAGTATTTGAAAGTAGTGCCACCCGTCTTGTATGAACTTGAAAAAATGGTAGAGTTCGATCGCTACTTTCTTTTCGATATCGATGTTCCCTGGGTGAGTGACGGACTGCGTGATCTGGGCGATGAGAAGAAAAGAGAAGAAATGTATGCGATATTCAAGATCGAACTGGAACGAAGAAATATTCCTTATGTGAAAGTTCAGGGCGATTGGGACGAGCGGGAGAAAATAATTGTGCGAGAAGTGGCTAAGCTAATTCACTGATCTTTTTGTGAAGTAAGTCTTTCTCTGAATTTGATCTCGTTAAAGTGATCGCGTGTTCGTATTCAAGTTTAGCTTTTTTTAAATTTTTAGTCTGATGATAAAGATCACCCAGGGCAGCATGATAGATTGAGTTATGCTCAAGGCCCTTGATTGACTTAAGTTTCTCAAGTCCCCTGGAAGGTGTTTCGACAAAGCCCAACACAATGGCCTGATTCATTTCAACGATTGGATCTGATTTAACCGAAGAAAGGATTTCGTACAACCTCAATATTCTTTTCCAGTCAGTTTCTTCGAAAGTGGCGGCTTGGGCATGACAGGCTGCAATGGCCGCCTCCAGGTGATATTCACTCAGAATTTCCCCCTGCGCGGAGGAATTCAAATACTCATTCCCTTTGTCGATCAATGGTCTGTTCCACAATTTCCGGTCTTGATGTTTTAACAAAATAATACTCCCTGAGGTGGTCAATCTTGCGTCAGCACGGGAGGCCTGAAAGCACATAAGTGCCAACAAAGCCCGCGTATTGGGTTGATCCGTAAGTTGATTTTTTGTGAGCAGTAAACAAAGCCGCATGGCTTCTTCGCACAGATCGTGACGAATCAGTTGTTTAGGATGTGATGAATTATAACCTTCTGTGAAAAGTAAATACAAACCATGCAAAACAGTTTCGAGCCTCGAAGTAAGCGTGGCGGGTGATGGTATCTCAAGTTCGATTTTCTCGTCCCGGATTTTTTCCTTGGCGCGATACAATCTTTTGGTGATTGTTTCTTCGTTCGTGAGGAAACAGTGAGCGATTTCTGAAACACTCAAACCGCATAATGTTTTCAAGGTAAGCGCAATTTGTGATTCATAGGGAATGGAAGGGTGACAACACGCAAACATCATGCGCAGCTGACTGTCTTCAATTTCGTGATCAAAAAAAAGATGCTTGACCGTTGGTGCAAGGGTCCATTCCGATTGAAAGGCGCGTGCCAGGTCACTTTCTATTTCGTGATGAATTTTTTTCTGCCGGATAGCATCGATCGCTTTCCGTTTGGCAACAGTATAAAGCCAGCCCGAAGGATTTTCGGGAATACCTTTGATCTTCCATGTGTTGATAGCCTTGAGCAGCGTATCCTGCACAAGGTCTTGAGCAAGGTCTAAATTTTGTATGCCTACTATCCTGGTCAACACAGCGGCCATCTTCCCCGACTCATGTCGAAAAAGATGGCCGACCAGTTGATTAACTTTTTGTTCAGACATCCATAAAAATAGTATTTAGTATTGAGTAAATAGTATTGAGACCTCAGCTCGGTCTTTTTGAGTTAACAAACTCAATACTTAATACTAAGTACTCAATACTAATACTACATATTGTCGAACTTCATGACTTCGCGCACTTCTACAACGCCACCCAGCTCATAATCGGGACAGGCTTTTGCCATTTCTGTTGCCTCGTTGAGGTCTTTAGCATTTACTACAAAATAGCCCGCTACCAATTCCTTGCCTTCTGTGAAAGGACCATCAGTAACCACCTTTTTCGAACCCTTGATTGTTTTGCCACCCGGCATGAGGGCTTCACCTGATACATAACGGTTTTCTTTCTGGAGTTTTTCTACCCATGCAAACCACTTTCCCATGTGGGCTTGTTGCGCATCTGCTGATAAATGACTCGCATCACCGCCAATAAAAATGAACATGTACTTTTCCATACGTTAGAAATTAAAAGATTGAACATAATTTACTTCATGACGGATGAACTTCCGAGAACCGGACGCAAATCAAAAAGAAATTTTAAGAGCAAATTAGTTACCAGTCTCCGGTCACTGGTTGCCGGTAACCGGTGATCGGAAACTGGAGACTAAACTTTACCAATCTTATGCCCCTTGGTGGCGAAATACAGGATATACAAGTAGCACGGAAGCATGATAGCAAAGAATGTCCACTGGAAATCATATTGATCTTTCAGGGACGCAAAAATTTTGGGAATGATCGCCCCACCGGCTATGCCCATGATCAACAGCGCAGAACCTCGTTCGGTAAATTTCCCTAAACCGTCAATTGCCAGTGGCCAAATGGCGGGCCACATCAGGGCATTGGCTAAACCAAGAGCCGCTACACAAACAACTGAAACGTAGCCTGTGGTAAACAGGGCAGCTGTCGCAAACAAAATTCCAAGTAACGCGGAAATGCGCAACGCCAATTGTTGCGAAATGTATTTTGGTATCGTGAGAAGTCCGGCTACATAACCCACCAGCATCGCAACGAGTGTGAACGATGTAAAATATTTTGTTTCATCGGTCGGGATGTTGAATCCCTTTCCATAGGTGCCAATCGCATCACCAGCCATTACCTCAACACCGACATATACAAAAATACAAAGGGCACCCAGTAGCAAATAAGGGAATTGGAAGATGCTTGTTTTGTTTTTTGATTCACTTCCGGTTGGCTGCACATTTACTTCTGATGCTTTTATCTCGGGCAAGCCTGACTTCAAAATCCAAAGCGCAAGAAGGCCCAGAATGACGGCCATGATCACATAGGGAACATATATCGTGGAGGCGAATTCAGTTAAAATATTTTCCCGGGCAGCAAGATCAGCAGCGCTGTTTACTTTTTCTTCCAGCTTATCGATATCCTTTAAAACAAAATAGCTCAGGGCAATCGGACTTAAAATTCCGGCAATCTTATTACAGATCCCCATGATGCTGATGCGTTGCGCAGCACTTTCAATAGGCCCGATAATGCTGATGTAGGGATTAGAAGCTGTTTGCAGTACAGACAAACCTGATCCTATAATAAACAGGCCGATCAACGCAGCAGTATAATTTCGATGCGTTGCAAACTGACCGAACATGAAAGTTCCCAGCGCCATGATCAACAACCCTAACGCCATCCCCTTTTTCATGCCGGTCCTTTCCAAAATCCACGAAGATGGAAGAGCCAGAAAGAAATAGGCCATGTAAAAAGCAGTCGTAACCAGGAACGCTTTTGAGTCGGTATCCAGTGAAAAAGCCAGCTTAACAAAGGTGATAAGCGGCCCATTGAGCCAGGTAACAAAACCGAAAATGAAAAATAAAATACCAATAATGATTATGGGAGCGTTGGGATTTGTATTGCGATTCATAGACTCTATCTTTGACTTTCTATCTTAAATCAAAGCATAAATGAGCAACAAAAAAAATCTGACTTTGTTGGTGTTGGCGGCAGGTATGGGAAGTCGCTATGGTGGCATCAAACAAATTGATGGTTTCGGGCCGAGTGGAGAAACAATTATGGATTACTCTCTTTTCGATTCTATCCGTGCGGGTTTTACTAAAGTTGTATTTATAGTTCGTGAAGAAATAAAGGAAACGGTAAAGGAGATTTTTCTGCCCAGGTTGAAAGGTAAGATTGAAGTGGAGTTTGTTGTTCAGTCATTGGATACCATGGTGCCGAAGGAATTTCAAAATCCGGAGAGGACCAAACCCTGGGGAACAGCACACGCAGTGTTGTGTGCACGCCACGCCATTCACGAGCCGTTTGCTGTCATTAATGCAGATGATTTTTACGGACGTGCTGCATTTGAATCTGTTGCGAGATTTTTTCAATCTGAAACCCAGGGCGCTCATGCCATGGTAGGTTATACATTAAAGAATGTATTATCAGAAAATGGAAGTGTATCACGCGGATGCGGAGAACAGGACTCCAATGGTTACCTGAAATCAGTTGTGGAGCGCACCACGATTGTAAAGGAAAACGGAAAAATAATTTCGAAAGAAAAAGACGGTGATTTAGTGTTGAGCCCGGAGACACCCACCTCGATGAACTTCTGGGGTTTCCATCCAGGTATTTTCGGCTTGATTGAAAAATTCTTTCATGAGTTTTTACTGGAGAACAGCAACAATCCGAAAGCAGAATTTTTTATTCCGTTGATTGGAAATCAAATGATCAAACAGAACCTGGGAAAAGTTAAAGTGATCGGAGGAGGGGATATCTGGTTTGGAGTAACCTACAAGGAAGACAAAGACGAAGTTTCAGGAAAGATTAACGAGCTTGTTAACCAGGGAGTGTACCCGAAGAAATTGTGGTCATAAAAAACTCCAAATCACAAATTCCAAAATTCAATGAATCCGGAGCTTGAGATTTGGAGTTTGAGATTTGGAGTTTAAAACTGTTCCGTTGCTGCGAAAAAGAAGTTCCCTTCAATCTCTGCATTGGCATCGCTATCTGATCCGTGAATTGCATTTGCATCAATAGACTTCGCAAATAAATTTCGGATCGTTCCGGGAGCAGCTTTTGCAGGATCCGTTGCACCAATCAGTTTGCGAAAATCTTCCACAGCATTTTCCTTCTCCAAAATCATTGGAATAATAGCTCCGGAAGACATGTAGGTAGTAAGATCGTTGTAGAAAGGACGCTCTTTGTGGATGGCATAAAATTGACCAGCACGTTCTTTTGTTAATTGTGTTTTCTTCATTGATACAATTCGGAAGCCGGCCTCTTCAATTAATTTGGTAATCGCACCTGCATTTCCTGCCCCAACCGCATCAGGTTTAATCATCGTAAAAGTTCTGTTTGTAGCCATGTCTCGTATGATTTTTAAATATTTTTTGTTCGAATCGGCCGCAAAAATAATGTTTCCTGGCATTAATTCACCAATCAATCCAATAATCCTGAAATCCCAAGAATCCTGATTATTTTTGCCCCTTCACAAAACTGTCCATGCAGAATATCAGTGCTTTTAAGGAATTTATGAATCGACCGCGTAAAGCGGTGATTGTAACGCACCATAAGCCTGATGCGGATGCCCTGGGGTCTTCGTTGGGATTGGCAGGATATTTAAAAAAGAAGGGTCATGAAGTTCAGGTAATTACCCCGAGCGATTACCCCGAATTTTTGCACTGGATGCCGGGCAATAGCGATGTGCTTGTTTATGAAAAGAGCAAGGATGGTGCAATTGCAGAAAAGGTATCTGAAGCCGATATCATTTTCTGCCTGGATTTTTCTGCCTTGAATAGAATTCAGGACATGTCTGAAATGGTACGAAAGGCACCTGCTAAAAAAGTGATGATTGATCATCATCTGGAACCTGAGGGTTTTGCTGATTTTGTACAGTGGGATACCAATTCAGCTTCTACGGCCGGGCTGATCTTTAACCTGATTGCAACACTCGGTGACCAGAACCTGATTGACGTTTCGATAGCTGACTGTTTGTATGCCGGACTGATGACAGACACCGGGGGATTCAGGCATTCCAATACACGATATGAAGAATTTTTGATTGCTTCGGAATTGGTGCGCTTAGGCGCCAACCCAACGCGTGTTTCAAAACTTATTTATGATACCAATACGCTGGAGCGGTTGCGACTCATGGGTTTTGTGTTAAGTGAAAAGCTCACGGTATTACCCGAGTACAATACTGTATACATGACCTTATCCGCAGAAGAACTAAAAAAGTATGGATCACAAACAGGCGATACAGAAGGTTTTGTGAATTACGGACTCTCGATTAAAGGCATTCGCCTATCAGTGTTGATCTACGAGCGGAAGGGCAGTATAAAATTGTCGTTGCGTTCGCTGGGAAATTTTTCAGTGAACGAGATGGCACGCAAATATTTTGAAGGAGGAGGTCATAAAAATGCATCCGGTGGAATCTCCAATGGCTCACTGGAAAAAACGCTGCAAAAATTTTTAGACATACTCCCTGAATATAAAAATCAATTAAACGAATAAATTATTAAATAAGTCAATTATGAAAATTACGAATGTGCTGTTTGGTTTGGTGTTACTGCTGTGTGTAGCGTGTGCTCAATCAGAAAAAGAAACTCCTAACGGTTTAAAATTTAGTGTGATAAAGGCTGGTGACGGAAAGGTAGGATCACCTGGAGAAATAATCGTGCTCGATCTTCAAATGAAGGATTCAAAAGATTCAATTTGGACCGACACCTATAAGGCAGGCATGCCAATTCCAGCCATGATTGGTGACAGCGCACAGCTTGCTACCGAGCCTGGAATATTACAGGTGCTTCGCATGATCTCTAAAGGTGACAGCGTGAAGTTTACATTACCATTAAAAGAGCTGCTTGGTGGGCAACCTCCGATGCCGGGAATGGATACAACGCTGGATATCACATACCGATTGAGCGTTCGCGATATCATGGACAGACAGGCGTATGAACAATACCAGATGAAACTGATGGAAGAACACTCTGCGAAACAGCTGGTAAAAGATATTGCAGCAATTGATGCTTACCTCGCAGGAAAAGGTATTCAAGCCGGGAAAACTGAGTCGGGTTTGCGGTATATCATTACGCAACCTGGGACCGGTGAAAACGGTAAGCCTGGTCAAACAGCGAGTGTAAATTATTCAGGATATACACTGGAAGGAAAATATTTCGATAGTAGTGTAAAGGAAGTTGCACAGGCTAATGGCATCTACAATCCTGGTCGTGAGCCTTACCAGCCATACGATGTTACCATTGATCAAAGTCAGTTAATAAAAGGATGGCACGAGGCGTTGAAGCTTATGAGCAAAGGATCAAAAGCTACTATTTATATTCCGTCAACACTCGGATACGGTGCACAGCAGCGAAGCGAAGTTATTCTGCCCAATACGATCCTCGTGTTTGATATGGAGATTGTTGATTTAAAATAATAATAAATGGTTATGAGGAGTAAGGTATTAATTGGGGTTATGTTGATGTCAATAGTGGCGTGCATAGACACTGAGATCCCGCCAACCTTTGATGAACAATTGGCCGCGGATACAAAGGCAATTGATGATTATCTGGCAGCCAACCCGCCTGCTAACATCACAGATGTTGTTATAAAAGACGCCAGCGGACTTCGACTGGTAATAAGTACATTCGGTACCGGAACAATTCCGCCCAATGCGGGTAACAATCTAAAAGCTGCATATACCGGTCGACTTCTGTCCAATGGAGCAGTTTTTGACTCGAATAGTGGTTACATATTCAAATTATCTGATGTTATTCAAGGCTGGAAAATAGGGATAGGAATGCTAACAAAGGGAGCAGTTGCGAAATTGTATATCCCCTCGGGATGGGCCTATGGAGCTACGGGAAGTGGTACAATACCTGCAAATGCGAATTTGGTTTTTGATATAAGTTTGCTGGAAGTGACGCCTACCCAGGCTCAACTTGACCGTCTTGCGGCAGATGGAAATACCATCGATGCATACCTAAGCGAGAATTCAATTACTGCGCAAACCCATCCGAGCGGCCTTCGCTATGTTATTACTCAAGAGGGCGGTGGGGCAACTCCTTCACTCTATGATGAAGTGAAAGTTAAATTCAGGGCCACCTTGTTTGATGATGGCTTGGAGATTTACAACGAGACCTATGAGCCATCTTCCGCGTTTAGCAGTCGGGTAGTGAATTATCCTCATGGTGCATTGGTGGGCATGCAGCTTTTACCTGAAGGGGGAAAGGCAACATTTTATGTTCCTTCGTTATTAGCCAATGGAATGCAAAATGTACCTGCCAATGGAATGGTAATTATGGAGATTGAAATGTTGGACGTGATTAACAAATGAAATCACTTTGTTTCGCAACCAATAACGAGAATAAAATTGCAGAAATCAGGGCCCAGCTTGGGTCCTTTTTTCTGTTAAAAAAATTGGAAGATGCAGGTTGCCTGGAAGAACTTCCCGAAACGCAGGATACTATTGAGGGTAACTCCAGGCAAAAAGCAACCTATGTGTTTGACCGATACAACGTGCCTTGCTTTGCAGATGATACCGGTCTGGAGGTAGAGGCTTTACATGGTGAACCAGGAGTTCACTCAGCACGCTACGCAGGTGAACAAAAAAACAGCGAAGACAATATTCAATTATTATTAGCACGATTAAATGGCTCGCAAAATCGAAAAGCAAGATTTAGAACGGTTATTACGTTGGCAGAAGCCGATGGAATTAGTACTTTCGAAGGAATAGTAAACGGGATTATTCTTGAAGAAAAACGGGGTACACTTGGCTTTGGATATGATCCTGTGTTTCAACCGAACGGATTCAGCAAAACTTTTGCCGAGATGAGTTTAACAGAGAAAAGTAAAATCAGTCACCGGGCAATCGCCATGAATAAACTGATCCAATTCTTAAAGGAAAAATATTCATGAGTTCAACGTATACCATTGGCATTACAGGAGGAAGCGGGTCTGGAAAAACTTTTTTTATCAAAAGCCTGGCAAGCCGTTTCAGTGAAAATGAATTATGCCTGATTTCACAGGACCATTATTATCATCCTCGCGAAAATCAGAAAGAAGATGAACGAGGCGTTAAAAATTTCGATTTGCCGGAATCCATCGACTATAAACAGTTCCAGCACGACATTCACGTACTCAAGAGTGGTAGGGTTTTAAAAAAACAGGAGTACATGTTTAACAATCCAAGTGCATCACCAAAAATTCTGGAATTCAAACCCGCACCGATCATTATTATTGAAGGTCTTTTTGTACAATACTTCCCCGACATCGAAAAGGAACTTGATCTCAAGATCTTTATCGAAGCAAAAGATTATCTTAAACTGAGCCGAAGAATCAGACGCGATAATGAGGAGCGTGGATATGACCTGGACGATGTACTGTACCGGTATCAGAATCATGTGATTCCTATTTACGAAAGCCTGATTGGCCCCCTGAAGCACCGTGCCGATATTGTCATTCCCAATAACAGCAAATTTGATAAGGCCCTCGACCTGCTAACATTAGCCTTACGGGAAAAATTGGCCGAATTGAGCCCCTCTAAGCACTAATTGGCTTATTTTTCTTAAGAAACTTTCATTTTTTAGGTAATTATCTACTTTTGTAGGCCTTTTATGAAAAGCCTGTTCAGACATAAGATTTTAACACTGTTCGCGGGGATCGCCACAGCAGGAGTTATTGTGTTTAGTCAGCTTTTCTATTTTCAGGCTGCTAATTACTGCCAGAAAAAAGCAGAAACTGAACAGCATGATCAAAAGAAGGATGGAAGCGGAACAGAAACTCACATCTCAATTCCGTCCAGCTCAATTTCTTCATCTTCTCACATTGAGCTTACACATGACCTGTCATTTATTTTAGAAGCGCTCTTCGAAAGTGAGCCGAAAGAAGAGGAAGTTACCAGCATTACTATTCCGGTAAACCGATTCTTTCAAACCTTATTCAGGTTTATCATTTCACCCAACGCACCCTAATCTAGTACAGAGTATTGAGTATTTAGTATTGAGTAGGAAGAACTACTCTATACTCAATTACCAATACTCGTGACCAAATACTAAATACTAAATACTTAATACTCAATACTCAATACTATTTCAACTATGCAAAACAAAGGATTTATTGTTTTTCTCACCCTTATCGTATCGGCACTCTGCTTGTACTATTTGTCGTTCACATTTATTTCTCGAGGTGTACAGGCTGATGCTATCGCATATGCGTCCGATGCCAACGGAAAAGTGAACATCGATAAAAAGCAGGTTTACCTCGATTCAATCTGGAACAAACCTGTTTATAATTTATTAGGTTTAAAAGAGTATACATTCAAGGAAGTAAAGAGCAGCGAGATCAGTCTCGGTCTCGACTTACAAGGCGGTATGCACGTAACGCTTGAAGTTTCTCCTGTGGATATCGTGAGAGGTCTTGCTGGTAACTCTACGGACTCAGCATTTGTAAGGTCACTGGCAAAGGCTAGTCAGCAGGCTAAAACAAGTCAGAAGAGTTTCACCGATTTATTTTTTGAGAACTTCCGCAAGGATAACCCTAGCCGCAAGTTCGCTTCCATTTTTGCGAATGCTTCAACACGTGGTCGTATCAGTTTACAGGATACAGACGACCAGGTGGTAACGGTTGTTAACCAGGAAGTGGAAAGCGCTATCGAGCGTTCATACACCATCCTGAGAAATCGTTTGGATCAGTTTGGCACTTCGCAACCTAACATTCAACGATTAATCGGAACAGGAAGAATCCAGGTTGAAATTCCAGGAGCTGAAAACCCACAACGTGTTCGTAAACTTCTTTCAGGTGTTGCACGACTCGAGTTTTGGGATGTTGTAGACCCCAGTACATTAAATTCATCATTCCTGACGATCAATGATCATTTAGTAAAAGAACAAAAGGCGTTAGCAGCAGCCGCATCATCAACTACATCAACTTCAGATGACTTAGCTTCACAACTTTCAACACCGGCAGATAGCGCATCTTCTGAACTTGAAAAGCAATTACAAACAGCGTCTGACAGCTCAACCAGTGGACTGGATTCATTGCAGAAATTGAACGTAT
>DASTYM010000300.1:0-2736 GCA_035764995.1 Cyclobacteriaceae bacterium
CAATGGCAACTACTTTTCCTTTTTTGGGTTCAAGGCGCTGTTGCAGAAAATCAGGCAAGTGAACTTTTCCAATAAAGCACACTCCTTGCGCATCTTTTTTCTCAGCCGTTGCCAGACCAGCTTTTTTAGCGATCTCACGGACCTCTGGTTTCAATAATTCACCAACCGGAAACAGCGCTTTCGATAATTGCTCTTGTGTGAGTTGACACAGGAAATAGCTTTGATCCTTGTTGGGATCTTTTCCGCCCAGCAGTCGAAATACTTTTTTTCCATTGACTTCAGTTTCTTCTTTGCGCGCATAGTGTCCGGTGGCCACATAATCAGCGCCTAGCTTGAGGGCAGTTTTTAGAAAAATATCAAACTTGATTTCACGATTGCACAAAACATCAGGATTGGGTGTGCGGCCGCTTTGGTATTCTCTGAACATATAATCTACAATGCGCTCTTTGTATTCCGCGCTGAGATCAATTGCTTGAAAAGGTATGCCCAAATGTTGCGCAACAATCATCGCATCATTGCTATCGTCCAGCCAGGGGCACTCATCACTGATGGTAACAGAGTCATCATGCCAGTTTTTCATGAACATACCAATGACCTCATAACCTTGCTCTTTCAACAGGTATGCTGTTACGCTGGAGTCCACTCCACCAGATAGACCAACTACTACTCTTTTTTTCATTTCTGCTTTTTGCAGGGGCCTCAAGCTTCAAGCTTTTGATTGCCAAATTTAGCTTGCAGCTTGAGGCTTATGGCTACTTCTTTAAAGTAAAATCCTCGCTTAAAAGTTCCTGTCTTCACCTTGTTCCGACAGGCAGGCATTCACAATCTGATTAAACCGTTCAATAAACTGCTGATGATAAATGCCAGTTCCTGGTCCTTCAAAACCCGTGTGAATATGTTTCACTTTGCCATCTTTCCCTATAAAGATAGTAGTTGGAAAGGCTGTGATGCCATTCAATGCAGGCAATGTTTCTGATGCCTTTGTTTTATCGTTTATACCTGCAATTACAAATCTGTATGGAACATTCCACTTGGCAATCATTTTCTTCACCCGATCGCTCGCATATTGAAAGTCAGCTTTACGTTCATATGCAAGCCCAAGAATTTCCACTCCACGATCCTTGTTTTGATTGTACCACGGAATTAAAAATTTTGTTTCATCCATACAGTTCGGGCACCACGTTCCAAAAATTTGAAGAATCACTACCTTATTTTTGAACTGGTCGTCAGTAAGACGAACAATGGTGGAGTCTACATCTGGAAAAGCAAACTCAATTCTTTCGTATCCTTCTTTCAAGTAAGTGAGTGATGCAGGATCCGGTAATGTCGGATTGTCTTTTTTGATGCCTGTCCATACTTGATGAAAAGTTTTCCCCGACCAGTAATCGCCACGCAACGTTGAATCGTTTTGTTTGTATGCTTTAAAAAGATAAGTATGGTTGCCATCGAACGTACTAAGAAAGAGCGTGTCGCCAAATACGCCACCTTCTAAAAAGCGATAGTCACCAGTAGGAGTTAGGAAAGAACCTTCCGCATAAGATCCTGCCTGTTTAATTAAACCAACAGCCTGTGTCGTGTCGGATTCGTTGGTAAAAAGTACTTGATATTTGCCTGCGAAATTTGTTGCCGTTGCTTCCTTGCTCGTAGGCGCGAATCGATACTCCTGACCGAAGGCGGCCTTAAAGGGTATTCTATAATTATTCCGGTAATTTAAAATGAAGAACCCATTCAGGCTATCGCCCCGTATTGCTACACGCAACTCTGCATCAAACACATGAAGTACAAAGTCGGCTGAATCGTTTTTAAAGACAACCTCGTCTAAGAGAATTTCCTCGGTGGCATTTTTTAAATATACATCGTAGCCACCCGCGGTATCCTTTGCGACCCTGAAATTAATGGGCAACTCTTGGCCTTGTACCTTCAAAACGCCACGCCAGGTCCCTATTTTTAGCTCGGTGGATGGACTTGAACACCCAACGAAAATCCCAACAGAAATCAACAAAATACTAGAAAATAGCCTCATAAGAACTTGCTTAAGAAACGAGAACGCAAAAATGCAACAAATGATTCTTATTTATGGTCGGTTATCACTTATTTGTTGCGTAGTCAGCTATTAGCTAACAGCTTATGTTAAGAGATTTAAAAGTTCTTGAGCTAGCCTCCGTACTCGCTGGTCCCAGCGTTGGACAATTCTTTGCCGAACTGGGATCCGAGGTAATAAAAATCGAAAACCTGAAGACAGGTGGAGATGTAACACGCACCTGGAAAGGAGCCGGGGAACAAACCGATGATCGGTCCGCCTATTTTTGTGCCGTCAATTGGGGGAAGAAATCGGTGGCGATCGACTTGAGTACTTCCGAAGGAAAAGAGATTGTTAAAAAACTCGCTTCGAAGTCGGATGTGGTGATCGCCAGCTACAAGCCTGGCGATGCACAGAAGCTGGGAGTGTCTTATGAACAGTTGAAGTCTGTAAATCCGAAAATAATTTATGGTCAAATAACCGGGTATGGTTCAGATAACGATCGTGTGGGTTACGATGCGGTGATACAAGCCGAATCAGGTTTCATGGATTTGAATGGAGAGAAAGGTGGTACGCCTACGAAAATGCCGGTGGCATTGGTTGACGTGTTGGCGGGGCATCATCTTAAAGAAGGTTTATTGTTGGCTCTGTTGAAGCGAGAAAAAACCGGTGAAGGAAGTTGCGTTGAAGTATCGCTTATTCAAACCGCAGTTTCA
>DASTYM010000301.1:0-10224 GCA_035764995.1 Cyclobacteriaceae bacterium
CCTGAGCCAGGATCAAACTCTCCATTGTAATTCCTAATTCCACCCTTGCGAGTGGCGCTTCGGTCACTTATCCCGCATATGCGCGATCAAGCCCTCCGCCAATAATTGTCTGCCCTGGCTACGATTCATTTTTTTATTAACTACCTGTAATCTTCGGCTGCATTCTCTTGCAACCCTACAGGCTCTTCCGGAACAAAATGCACAATCATGCATCTATACCGGGGTCCGCTATCAATTCATTCATTCAAAGAACGTTCTACCAGCAGAATCGCTGATAAATGTGGTTTTTCAACCTCTTGATCTTGCCAATCCTTCCAATTAGCAGCCCTTTTTTCGATTTGGGAGTGCAAAGGTAACTGAAGAGGCCATTCTTTGCAACCTTGCTCCGAAACTTTTTCAATAAAAACGTGTAAAAAAATGGCCGAAAGGTGCCTAAAACGGGATTTCTATCCACATTTTATTCACTACAAGCTAGTTAGCTTTTCTCTTGTATAAGGGAACGGTGCTGCAGGCTTCTCCAAACATGAGGCTAGAAACGATCGGCTGGAGTCTGGAAACGGTAAAAACATATGCAGAAGGCGGAACATTTACTTTGCTGCATCCTTTCACAATGACTTTTGCATCGCGAAATTGCTCCCAGTTTACTTTGGATAATGTTTCACGAAAAAGAATTTCTTCTAAATCATCGAGTGAACCGAGTTCAACTCTTTTTGCATAAGGACGGAGTGCAATCGCGATAAGCATAAACGCCCACGTAGGAAGGATGGCATCTGTAGAACAGGTTACTGCAACTAATTTATCCTGATAGGAAGACCAGTTATTACTCTTGATGAATTCACGAAAATCTTTTTCTTTTAAGATGAGGCCCTCATAGAGTTGATCTTTAATATCAAGCAGAACACGATCTCCCTCTTGGTAATAAGTCTCCAAGTCGAAAGTAATCAATGCGCTGTTTGATACCCGGTTAATAATTTCGTTATCCTGTTCCATTTTCGTCTATAAATGTTTCACGCAAAGACGCAAAGTCGCAAAGGAGAAGGCCGCAAAGGAAACGTAAAAGTTGAAAGATAAATTCACTGACTTAAGTCTTTTGGTTGTTTAATCATGAATTCTTTCAGATAATGAGGTTCAAAAGTTATAAGGTCTTCAAACTCCTTTTTTTGAAACTTGTTATGAGCAATTAATCCAAGTTGTGATGCTTTTGGATATATGCCGCTTACAAAGTGGGCATTTTTATGGGCGAGCTTTTCTTTGCATTTATCAGAGCCATCGCCAAAAAAAAGGACTGCTTTGTTATCTAAATATTCCTGGAAGCTGTGTTCGTCAATAACTTTTGCTTCTGTGGGATGAATGACGTTCAGTTTTGAATCGGTTATCAAACAATAAACTTCCATTCTGCGTGCATCGATCATTGGGCACAGATATGCTTGCAACGGATTTTGATCTTTCATTTGAAAGGCAAGCAATTCTAGCGAGCCAATTGAAATGAGTGGAATGTTCAACGAGAAGCACAACCCCTTTGCTGTTGATGTACCGATTCTCAACCCAGTGTACGAACCGGGGCCTGAAGAAATTGCTACAGCACTCAACTGATTAAATTCAATACCCGCTTTGTTTTTAACCTCCTCAATCAGCACAGCTAATTTAGACGCGTGTGATTGTTCGATGTGAATTTCAGAAGTGGCCAATAATTTTTCTCCGTCATGAATTGCCACCGAACAAACTTTTGCTGATGTCTCTAAACTTACGATCAAGCTCATCAGTGAGGGGAAAGAAGACTTTTGTACTGCGCATTGTCGCCAAGCACTTTTACAGCTTGTATAACCGTTGGATCGTTCGACAGTGAAGTTGTAGCCTGACCTTCGGCAAGCGCATAGTGAAACGCAATTTGTTGAACGAGAATATCACTGATTTCTTTTTTAAACCTTACGAGATCAGATGCTTTATTCGTTTCAATTTTCTTTTTCAAGTCATTCAGTTGAGCTTCGAGTTCGCCATAATAGCGTTCTTGTTTTGCAGCTTCTATTAGTTCGTTGGTACTTGATTCTATTGCGGTGGCATAAGAAAACTTCTGTGCCTTAACCCACTCAAGGAATTTATTATACTCGGCATCGGAAAGTTTAAATGTCTTTAGATCTGGTGAATTCGGCTGTTCTCCACAGTATTTTGAGGCATATTCGAAGATTAATCCATTTTGAATTAGCGCTACGGTCACGGCACCCAAATATTCATCTTCAATTAAGATATCAGGGTCAATTCCGTTTCCATCGTACACTTTGCGACCACTTTTTGTTTTGAATTCTGACCGAAGAGAGTCGGGAAATTTATCTACCGAGCCGTCTTCATTCCGGTGTGCGTAATCCAACGCCTGAATGCATCGGCCGCTTGGGATATAATATTTTGCGGTTGTTACTTTCAATTGGGAATTGTACGAAAGCTGACGGGTAGTTTGAACGAGTCCTTTGCCAAATGTTTTTCTTCCCACTAACACTGCGCGATCATAATCTTGCAGAGCACCAGAAACAATTTCAGAAGCGGAAGCACTTCCCTCGCCTGTTAAAACAGCTATGGGAATTGTTGTGTCGAGTGGATTGTTTAGCGTGTTGTAGGTTTTATTCCATTCAGGAACTTTGCCTTTGGTCGACACTACTTCCTGGTCGCGGGGGATAAAAAGGTTCACGATATTGATTGCTTCGTGCATGAGACCTCCCGGGTTATCACGCAGATCCAGAATCAATTTCTTAGCTCCCTGGTCTTTAAGTTTCGATAATGCATCTGAAACTTCTTTTGCAGCGCCAGGGGTAAAATCATCCAGCTTGATGTACGCCACATCAGAACCAATTAATCCCGCATACGCCAAATTGCTAATGGTAATTTTTTCGCGCTTTATTTTAACGATGAAGTCACCTGGCTTCCCGGCTCTGCGAAGTTTTAATTCAACTTCCGTTCTCGATGGGCCTTTTAAGAGTGCGCTTACTTCGCTAGTAGATTTACCCTGAACATTTTTACCATCAACGGCTACAATTTCATCGCCTACTTTTACGCCTGCCTTGAAGGCTGGAAAGTTTTTATAGGGATGAGTGATAATCGTTTTGTGATTGATCACACCGATCAATGCTCCAATACCAGCGTATTGGCCGGTTGTTATAACCTTAAAGTTTTCTAATTCATCTTCCGGAATGTAGTCTGTATACGGGTCAAGCGATTCGAGCATGCTGTCGATACTCTTGCGGATGAGTTTTTGAGGATCGACATCATCCACGTAATAAGCATTAACCTCTTTAAAGAGCGTGGCAAAAATGTCGAGGCTTTTTGCGATTTCGAAATACCGTTCTGTGTGTGTGAAGGCAAAGGCAGATGCTGCGATTACCACGATTGACACAATCCATTTAATCCTTCTCATTTTTCTCAAATCGCTTAAATGAAAGCAATATTTTATCCCTGATCACTTCAAACGTCAGGATTTCCTTAGCAGTATAAATATACGCCATTTGCAGTTTTGAATTTCCCGGAATCGCTGCTTTGTTGAGTCGGTAGGCTTCACGAATTCTCCGTTTTATCAGATTTCTGTCGGTGGCGTTTTTGAAATTTCGTTTAGAGACTGAAAACATCACCTGGTGTGCAGGCTCTGGTTCAGTATTCTTCTGAAAATAGACGCGGAACGGGTGCAAATAAAAAGAGGAACCCTTGTCGAAGAGTTCCTGTATTGCTTTTTTCTTGTAAAGTCTTTCAGATTTTGGAAAGCTTAACGTTCCCATTCAATTTGAAAATTTGAAGATTTGAAAATTTGAAGATTTCAGCCTTCAGAATCACAAATCCGCCTACAGGCAGATTCAAATTTCAAATTTGCTGATTATTTCTTCTTAAAAGTGGTCTCGTCAGAAACAGTAAGCTTCTTTCTGCCTTTCTTTCTGCGAGAAGCCAGTACCCTGCGACCATTCGCAGAAGCCATTCTTTCACGGAAACCGTGCTTATTCTTTCTTTTTCTTTTCGAAGGTTGGAATGTGCGCTTCATGTTCTATCAATTTATCCTAAAAGGGGTGCAAAAATGGTCAGGATTTATGGGATTTACAAGGTTATCCTGATTGATTTTTAGGATCTGCCTTACCTTACATCCAGGTTTATCAGGTTCAATTATCAAATTAGATCCTCCAAAACCCTCTTTGCCTGCTGTTTTTCCATCCTTGGGCCGAATTGAGAAACGATCCGGGAAGATGCCAAAGATGCGATTTTTCCTGCCTCGGCATAGCTGTGGTTATGGGTAATTCCATACATAAAGGCTCCGGCAAACATATCGCCCGCCCCGTTTGTATCGATGGCTTTCACTTTATATGGTTCAATTTGAATGAATGTATCGCCATCCCAAATCATAGCTCCGTTGGCACCCAGCGTGATAGCAAAATGTTTGGCCACTTGTTTCAGTTTTTCGCGGGCTTCCGTAATTGAATTTGTTCCCGTATAGGTCATGGCCTCTTCTTCATTGCAAAAAAGTAGGTCAACGCTTGCTCCTACAATCTCCTGCATTTGCTGGGAGAAATACTTTACCATGCTGTTATCAGAAAATGTGAGGGCTACCTGGACTTTACTCTTTTCTGCAATTTTCTTCGCTTCCTTTATTGCTTCCAATCCTTTTGGGCTTGCTACCAAGTAGCCTTCAAGATATACGTAAGAAGAATTTTTGATCGCGTCAATATCGAGGTGCTCCGGAGAAAGAAATGAGCTAATACCCAAAAATGTGTTCATCGTGCGCTCAGCATCCGGGCTTGTCATGACCAGGCATTTGCCAGTAATTCCTTCAGGACAGTTTTCGTATGTTAAATTGGTATCAACACCGTTGCGTTTTAAATCTTCGAGGAAAAATTTTCCAAGTTCGTCTTTCGCAACCAGGCAGGAGTAGAAGCTGCTTCCACCAAATTGATTGACAGCAACAACGGTATTACCTGCAGAACCTCCGCCTGACATGCGGCTGCGTTTCATATCGATGGCCCTCATCAAATGGTGCTGACGTTTCTCATCGACAAGGGTCATTACGCCTTTTTCGATTTCATTTTTAGTAAAGAAATCGTGTTCGACTTCGGTAACGATATCCACAATCGCATTGCCAATACCGTAAACGTCATATTTTTTCATAATTGCGCTCAAAATTGGCTGCAATGATAGGGATTATTTTTTATTTGCTCCGTTTGGAGGAGCATTTACGTTGTGCTTGAGGCTTAAACCTAAATCAGCTGCACGATTAGGGTAATCAGTGATTATGCCATCAACTCCCCAACTCTTCATTTTCTTCATGTCTTCCACTTCGTTCACAGTCCATGGAATTACGCGGATTTTCTTCTTTTGCAGGTTGGCTATGGTTTGTTGACTCAGGAGTTTGAAGTACGGGCTATAAGCAGAAGGTGAGAAACCTAACTCTTTCAAGTTTGTTTCGACTGAGCTTTTGTTTTCAACCAGTGCTGCCAGTCTAACGGTTGGATATTTCTTCTTCCAATATTTCAGTACGCGGAAATCGAATGATTGAATTACTACACGCTCCAACGGGAGATATTGATTGATTGTCTGGTAAACAATATCTGAAAACACTTCAGGAGCCGGGTGAAACTTATTGTCGCCTTCCTTGGCTGATTTGATTTCGATGTTATAATCGACTTCGTAAGTTGTGAAGTTCTTGATATGGTCTTCCACAGCTGCAATGACATCTTTTAATAGCGGTTTCCTTGCGACCATTTTCTCCTGTTCCGGAAATTTTTCATTTCCTCTGGAGCCACAATCAAAGGAAAGAACCTCGCTGTAGTTCATTTTATAAATATTGAACGTCTTGCTTTCGGCTTTCGTAACGGGCGTAGAGTCTGCTTTTAAGCAAATCTCATTCGATATCCACGGTTCGTGTGAAACGACTACCTGGTTATCTTTTGTGATGACAACATCCAGCTCGATAGTGGTAACACCGTAATTCAGCGCAGTAATAAATGCAGGAACGGTGTTTTCCGGTTTTAATCCACGAGCACCCCGATGGCCCTGCAAATCAAATTTTGGAATGTATTGTGCCGATGCTGAAAATACAGTCATCATTAAAATGAAAAGTTTTATCCCTGATCTCATCGACCAAAGATAAAACTTTAGTGTAAACCTTTTGTTACGGTTTATTTAGTTCATAATCATCATTCTTCTTCCGCCACCGCGATTTCCGCCACCCATTGGATTCAAATGCTTGTTGATGGCATAGGTAAATGTGAGCATGTAGTAACGGCCCAGTGAATTCATTGTCTGACGTTCGAAATAATTCACATTGGCCGTTTGTGTTACACCCAGGTTCTTATCCAGAACGTTGTTCGCCATAAATTTCAATTCACCTGCTTTGGCTTTCAGGAAATAACGAGAGAATGAAAAGTTAAGCATCGGAATAGAAATGGTGCTGTTATCTGCCTGTGTTTCGTATTGCATGTAGTTGAACGTTCCTGACAGTCTGTAATATTTTAAGAAGTTAAAGTTGCCTT
Organism: Cyclobacteriaceae bacterium; assembly: GCA_035764995.1. Classification (GTDB taxonomy): domain Bacteria; phylum Bacteroidota; class Bacteroidia; order Cytophagales; family Cyclobacteriaceae; genus UBA2336. Next base: position 6,495 of record DASTYM010000301.1, read on the forward strand.
CAGTTGAATATGTTCTGTTAAAATATTTTTGGTCTTGGGTATTGACAGCCTCATACTGGGTTTTCTGATGGCTCAGGTTTGCAGCCAGGCTTAGATCAAAAATTTCCTTATAGGTGAATGTATAGCGCACATTTCCACCAAGGGTTAGTTGATTAATCGTTGCTTCTGTTGAGGTCATTAACACATCATCCACCAACTCGCGCGACACATTGATGCTTTGCTGGCCACGAACGTTTACACCAACATTCAGACGGCTGAATAACTTCGAAAGTGGGAAACTAACGTTGGCGTTACCCGAAATGTTGATGTTATTATCAACATTCAATGGCGTGGTGATGGTAACACGAATCGAGTCTGTTGAATTGTATGACTGGCTGTTGGTAATAGCATCCGTGGTGTACGTTGCGTTGATGAACGTAAAGAAACTTACGAATGACACCGGATTAAATTTCGAAAAATTCAATCTCAGGCTGTGCTGGTACGAGGGCTTCAAACGTGGATTACCCTCATAAATGTTTGGAAAGTTATTCACATCACGTGTAGGCTGCAGTTGCTGAATCGTAGGTACTTGCATGTTGGTCTCGTAATCTGCGCGAAGTCTGATGTTGTTATCAAAATCGTAATTGAAATGAGCCGATGGAAGGAAGTTGGAGAATGTTTCATCAATGATGGCAGCCTGATCGGTTGGTCTGATGATTTCACCGTCCAAAACAGTCTGTTGATAACCAGCTCCAACGGTTAAGCTGTAGCTTTCTTTGTTCATGCGAAAGTTAACTCCACCGCGCTGATATAAGGTCTCACTGTTATAAACGTTGCTTAGGGAATCCATCAATTCATGATCGTCATTCACCATATTATAGGCTTTGCGATTCACGTCATTTTTATTTTGACGGATGCTGTAGTTCGCTTCCAGATATTTTCTGTTACCCAGTGGTTCTGTGTATGAAAGATTGGCTCCATACGTAAGGTTATCAGTTGTTTGAACATAGTTTTGATCTAACAGAACGGGTTCCTGGTTGAGTACTGAGTTATCGCCATCTACAATTCCATCGCGATCGCTGTCGGTCAAACCAAAGGTGAATGTAGAGGAGAATGTTCTTCCTTTCTTACCAAAACGATGGCGATACAACAACTCGCTATTATATGATAGTGATGTTCCTACCGAATTAGTTGTTCTGTTGGTAGCGTTTTGCTCGACCTGTTCAGATGACAGGGTTTCGCTCAAGCTTTGCTGAAGCATTTTTGTGTCGCTGTAAGTAATTCCGTTCGTCCACTTAATGGAATTTGCAGAATCAATTTCGTGATCCAGAATCAGGTTTAAGCGGTGGTTCAGGTTCGTGCTCGACTGTTTGCTCAGTTCATTGTAGTATTTAAAATTATCTGTATTAAAGTTTTCACGTTCAGTTTTCTGAATGATGTCATGGTCAAGGTAATTAATAAAGTAATTGGCACTCAGTTTTGTTTTGGAGCTGAAGTCTCTGTTAAAGTTTATTCCTCCTCCGTAAGTGCTCATCAAGCCGTTGGTTTGTCCACCGCCAAGTTGCATTCCTGCACCACCGCCTCCGCCACCGCTAATGGTTATGGTGCGAGTGCCACCTCCGCCACCCGTAAATGCCTGCGCACCACCGGTGAACGTCATGTAATCGTCAATAGAGAATCCTTGTTCATTAATATTATTGGCTGTACCAACGATTGACAATTGCTGACCTTTTGAGAATCTATTCAAACTCAGCTTTCCGGTAAAGCGATCTTCGGTACCATATCCTCCCATCGCATTACCAAACATTCCTTTGCGCTTTTCTTCTTTTAACTCGAGGTTGATTGTTTTTTCGCGCTGCCCGTCATCGATACCGGTGAAGGTTGCCTGATCTGATTTTTTATCGAATACCTGAACTTTATCAACGGCATCGGCTGGGAGGTTGCGCGTGGCCAGTTTTGGATCACGACCAAAGAATTCCTTTCCATCAACCGTTACGCGTTGGACTTGTTCACCTTGTGCGCGGATGGTGCCATCATTGTCGACTTCCATTCCGGGAAGTTTCTTAATCAGGTCTTCCGCCATCGCGTTGGGTTGCGTTTTAAAGGATCCGGCATTGAATTCAATTGTATCTTTTTTAATGGTGACGGGCGCTCGCTCACCTTTTATCTCAACCGCGCCAAGCATTGTGCTGGCTTGTTGCATTTTTTGAACACCGAGATCAATGACCAGTTCTTCAGGCTTTGGAGAAATTGTAATCATGAGTGGTGCATGACCGATATAGGTAACTTTAAAAATATAGTTGGCCCGATTCAGGTTTTTAAGTTCGAAGAAACCTTCCTTATTGCTCGCTCCAAAGTTTACCAATGAAGAATCCTTTGGGCTCAAAAGCATAATGGTTGCTTGCGGAAGAGGTACATCTGAAGAATCGAGCAAGCGGCCCTTAATTGTAATTTTTTGAGCATACAAAGCCTGAACAGATAATATTGAAGCCAACAATAGAATTAATCTCATGATTTTGATTTTGTTATTTAGAAATTCGCTTTAGTTACGGATAAACATTCCACCACCATTGGCGCGCATTTTTTCCATTTGCTCCTGCATGGTTTTCCTGAATTCATCCTGAGTAACTTTTGTTCCGGAATCAGGAACATACAATTCATTTTTCTTGAGTTCGCGTTTTTCAACATTGCGGGCTACCAAAACCCGTTCCCCATTGTTGATATCAACTGCCAACACGGTTCCCGGAAGTGAGTTGAAACGCTCAGGGCCTAATGAAGGACGAATCTGATCGGTGTACCATGCTGTGATTTCAACCGTGCGCTTCTCAGGTGCTGGTGCTGTTGTAGTCGTGGTTCCGCCAGATGATGCTTGTGTTGAGGACATGCGCATCATGGGAGCTTCTTCCTCGCGAGAAAAATATGCCATGTGGCATGTGTAGCCGAGGATTTCTTTTGTTTCTGTTCCAAATTTCCAGGGTGATACTTTTACGGAATCCTGAATCAGGTATTTTTTACCCATTAGTTCCTGCACTGAAAGGATAGCGGTTGTTGTGCTGTTTGTATACATTTCAGTTTTTGGAATTCGGATCTGCATACGTACTGCTCCGCCTCCTGAAGAAAACTGTTCATCCTCATCTTCAATGATTGACTTGTAGAGAGATTCTTCTTCGTTATAAGCAAGTGAGAATTTGGTAATTCTAAACTCCGGCATCATGGCTTTCATTTCCTGGCGGTCGGCCGGAATGTTGCGATGCAGGTTTACACGGCTTTCGTAAGTGATAACACCTGTTTGAGCAAATACTACCCGGGCTGCGAGCAAGCAAACCAGCATGCCCAGCATCATTATAATTCTCTTCATAGTTTTAGATAATTTCATTTAGTAACAATTGACGGGTAAATCTACGTGAAATAGATGCAAGGCTTGGGTTAATAGTTCTGAATGCAATGTTAATTAAGGTTAAAGTCCTTTATAAAAGGGAATTGAAGCCCGTACCTTTGTATGGTGAAGTCTCGGAATACCATCACGCTCATCCTGATGTCAGCCAGCATCTTGCTCCTGCTGGTCCTGCAGATATTATGGCTTCAGAATTCTTACGAGAAAGCGTTTTTTGATTTACGGAGGGACGGCAATTTTCTATTCAGGAATACGCTGTACGCTATTCGCGATTCCCTTTTTTTTAAAAATGTAAAGGCCATACCACCTGATAAGATTGAATCGGTTCAGGTATTCAAATCAAATAATTCCAATGAC
>DASTYM010000302.1:0-3126 GCA_035764995.1 Cyclobacteriaceae bacterium
TGGGTGCAACCATGCTGCCTCTGGAAGGTTCCACTGCCATTCGCTGGAAGCCGGGCGGTTTGTACAATAAAATGATTGCTCCTTTATTGAATTACAAAATCAAAGGTGCGATCTGGTATCAGGGTGAAGCGAATACAAGAAGAGCAACAGAATATCGCGAACTTTTTCCGGCCATGATTGATGACTGGAGAGCTCAATGGCAGATCGGTGACTTCCCTTTTCTCTTTGTTCAACTGGCCAACTTCATGGAAACTACATCCACCCCTGTCGAAAGTGAGTGGGCTGAACTGCGTGCCGCACAAAGATTAACACTCGAAAAGTGCAAGAATACCGCGATGGTCGTAGCTACTGACATTGGCGAGTGGAACGATATCCACCCGCTCGACAAACAAACAGCGGGTAAAAGATTGTCGCTCGCAGCCCAACGAATTGCATACCTGGATAAAAAGGTTGTCTACTCCGGCCCTGTTTATCAATCCATGAAAATTGTTGGCAATAAAATCGAGCTTACTTTTTCAAATATTGGAAATGGTCTTATCGCTAAGGGTGGTGAATTGAAATATTTTGCCATCGCTGGTGCAGATAAAAAATTTGTATGGGCAAAAGCAAAAATAGAGGGAAACAAAGTCATTGTGTGGAGTGATGAAATCAAACAACCAACCGTTGTGCGATATGCCTGGGCCAATAACCCTGAGGGCGCCAATCTTTACAACAAAGAAAGTCTCCCGGCCTCTCCTTTTTCAACAGATAAAAAATGAACTCATTCTTATTCCCGGCATCTTTTACGATATTTAGTAATCAACTTTTAGAATTGCTATGGCAAAAAAATTAAGAAGCTACGATTGGTTTGGTAAGTCAGATAAAATGGGATTCGTTCACCGCTCGTGGTTACGCAACCAGGGCTATCCCGATGACTATTTTAAAGGCAAACCGGTTATTGGAATATGTAACACGTGGTCGGAGCTCACACCCTGTAACGGGCACTTACGCGACTTCGCTGAAATCGTGAAGCGCGGTGTCGCTGAGGCGGGTGGATTCCCGCTCGAGTTTCCTGTAACATCACTCGGTGAAACAATCATGCGTCCTACAACGATGTTGTTCCGCAACCTCGCCAGCATGGATGTAGAAGAATCCATTCGCGCCAATCCACTTGACGGAATTGTATTGCTGACAGGTTGCGATAAAACCACACCATCAACGGTGATGGGTGCATGTAGTGTTGATTTACCAACGCTGGTTGTTCCGGGCGGGCCCATGTTAAACGGTCGCTTTCGCGGAGAATGCCTGGGCTCAGGTTCATTCAACTGGATGATCAAAGAAAAGCAGCAACTTGAAAATTATACAGAAGCAGATATTCACGAAGCTGAAGTTGGAAGCGCCCGCAGTCAAGGCCATTGTATGTCTATGGGGACTGCATCAACCATGGCTTGTATGGTGGAAGCATTGGGATTAACACTTCCAGGTGCAGCAGCTATACCAGCTGTTGATGCGCGTAAAAAAGTGATGGCGCATCTTTCGGGAAGAAGGATTGTAGAGATGGTGAATGAAGATCTGAAACTCTCTAAAGTACTCACCCGTCAGGCTTTTGAAAACGCAATCGTGGTGAATGCAGGCGTTGGCGGTTCAACAAACTTCCTGATTCACTTGTTGGCAATTGCCGGTCGTATTGGAGTAAAGCTGGAACTCGAAGATTTTGACAGAATCGGAAGTAAAATTCCACTGTTGGTAAATCTAAAACCCTCAGGAAAATATTTAATGGAAGATTTCTATTATGCTGGTGGACTGCCTGTTGTAATTCATGAGTTGAAGAAATATTTGCATACAGGTGCTATTACGGTAAATGGAAAGTCCATTGGCGATAATAACATGAATCCACCTTGTTATAACCGTGAAGTGATTGCATCAGCGGAAGCTCCTCTTCAAAAAGAGGCTGGCATCGCTGTGCTAAAAGGTAATCTTTGCGAACAAGGCGCTATCATCAAACCTTCAGCAGCCTCCAAAAATTTAATGAAGCATCGTGGGAAGGCAGTTGTGTTCGAAAGTATGGATGACTACCACGCACGTATTGATAAACCAGATCTTGACATTGATGAAAACTCGGTGATTGTATTGAAATCTGTCGGGCCCGTTGGATACCCTGGAATGCCGGAAGTTGGTAACGTTGATTTACCTGAAAAACTTCTCAGAAAAGGAGTTCGTGATATCATCAGAATTTCAGACGGTCGCATGAGCGGAACTGCATTTGGCACCGTTGTGCTTCACGTTTCTCCTGAGTCAGCTGTTGGAGGTACACTGGCATTCGTGCAAAACGGAGATATGATTGAACTTGATGTGGAAAAACGAAAACTGCATCTTGATGTGAGTCCTGAAGAACTCGCGAAACGAAAAGCTAAATGGAAACCTCCCGTTCCTGCTGCAGCACGCGGTTATGTTAAGTTTTATATTGATCATGTTCAGCAAGCCAATCTTGGAGCTGACTTAGATATTCTGATTGGTGGCTCTGGTGGAGACGTAAAAGGAGACTTACACTAAAAAAAGTAAATGCTAATACATTCACGCAAAGAGCGCAAAGAAAAGCCACGCAAAGCACGCTAAAATTGGACAATGACAGAAAATGAAATTTCTTATAAGGTCATAGGAACCTCTGATTTGCGTGCTTTGCGAAACCTTAGCGGACTTTGCGTGAAATAAAATTCAAATATTGGAACGCTTGTGAATACTGTGAACTAAACTTCTCTCCATGCCCCTACTGATCATTGCAATCGGAATTGCGCTGCAGGTTTTTCTGACTTACAAAAAAGTGAGCCCGTTTTTATCGCTGCTCCTGGTCGCAATCATTGTTGGTCTGTTATTAGGAATGGAACCTTCTGCACTGATCACTTCCGTTGAAAAAGGAGTTGGCAGTACACTTGGCGGCTTAGCGCTCATTATTTGTTTAGGAGCAATTCTCGGGAAATTGTTGGACTGCAGCGGTGCCATCGGACAAATCACTTCGAGCCTGATCAATAAATTCGGAGAACAACATGTTCAGTGGGCTGTTCTGCTCACAGGATTTTTAGTTGGGCTTCCTCTTTACTATAATGCCGGCTTTGTGATTCTTGTGCCGCTGGTATTTTCTGTAGCACG
>DASTYM010000303.1:0-3558 GCA_035764995.1 Cyclobacteriaceae bacterium
ATAACAGGAATAACTATACTTCTTTTTATTACTCTAACCAGCTGACCTATGACAAATCAATTAATAACCATAACATTAATGCCATAGTGGTTGCCGAGAGACAAGATGAGAAGAACAACTGGCTGAATACGAGTGGCCGACTAACCACAAATGAGATAAATGTATTGGCAGGAGCGAGTAATTTGACTGTTGATGGCGGACTGTGGGAAACCTTTTTGCTTTCTTTCCTGGCTCGTGTGAATTACGATTATAAAGGGAAATACTTGTTAAGTGCTTCGTGGCGAAGAGATGGCTTTTCAGGATTTGCTCCTGACCATAAATGGGGAAACTTCCCTGGAGCATCCGTAGGATGGAAGCTCACTGAAGAAAGTTTCATGAAGGGTGTTAGCCAAATCAGTGACCTTAAATTGAGGGCAAGCTACGGTAAGGTTGGAGCTAAGCCGAACGCTGCATACGGTTACGTTGCACCGGTCTTCACAACCACCCTTTACCCGTTCAATAATACAAATGCGCAGGGATCATATTATCAGAAGCTCCCCAATCCTGGGTTCGGATGGGAAATTTCAGAGATGAAGAATATAGGACTTGATTTGGGTCTGTTTAATGATCAATTCACATTGTCGGCAGAATATTTCATCAAGGATACTGATGAATTGATTTTGGGCACTCAGCCTCCGACCTCCTCAGGCATAGTTGATCCTACGGATCAAAATATTGGAGAAATGAGGAATTGGGGATGGGAATTTACAGCCGGGTGGGCCAAGACCAGTAATAACTTCTCCTTGAACCTGTCAGGTAATATGGCTATTATCAAAAATGAGGTGGAAGCACTTTATAGTGCCAATGCTGCATATTTCGCTGGAGGTAATCAGGACTATGGTGCCGGCAATTTCACAAGAACAATAGCAGGATCCAGCATCCAGCATTTTTATCTTGAGCGGGCGAATGGGATTTTTCAAAACGTTGGAGAAATTATCGGTTCAGATGGTATGCCAACCCAAGCCGGTTTAAATCTCCCGCTGAATGCAAATGGTACAGTAAACATGGCTCTTTATAATGACCCGGCAAATTTGGACAAGTATACCAGGCCGGGCGACATTAGATTTTTGCCCGCAAAAGATATGGGTAGCTTCTTACCAAAATTCACTTATGGTTTTAATGTGGCAACCATGTACAAGGGTTTTGACCTTACCATGTTTATCCAAGGTGTAAGCGGTAATAAGATTTATAACGGAACAAAGGTGATAACTGAAGGTATGCAAAGGTTGTTCAATTCAGGCCCTGAGGTATTGGATGCATGGACGCCTACTAATACGGATACAAACATTCCGAGGGCAGTAAATGGCGACCCTAATGGAAATGCAAGAGCCAGTGATCGATTCCTGGAGGATGGATCCTACCTCCGCATTAAGAATCTAACCATTGGTTATACACTTCCGGCAACAATGTTAGGTTTTACAGGCGGGACTGTTAAGAGGCTCAGAGTTTACGTTTCGTCTCAAAATTTGTTAACAGTGACGAAGTACACAGGATATGATCCTGAAGTGGGTAATCGTACTTATGATAACCCGAATGCCGGCACCACGCGTTACTTAACAAATGGTGTTGACTATGGGCAGTTCCCTCAGCCAAGAACATTTCTAGGTGGAGTACAAATAGGATTTTAAACGTATTGAAATATGAAAAAGGTTTTATTAATAGTTATTGCTGTAGTATCAACAGTTACTTCATGCAATGAGGAGTTGTTAAACACCAAAAATCCTAATCAGATATCGGATGATGGATACTTTACTACAATAGATCAGATCGGAACTTCAGTCAATGGGATATATGCCGTGTTGCAAGGAAACCGGTTGGTTGGAAGAGAGTATTTCTTTATTCATGATCTCAGATCAGATGACATGAAAGCGGGTGGTGGGCAATTGGAGGTTCCAAGAGCTCAGTTGCTCAATGGATCTCACACCTATACAAATGCAGTGATGTCTGATGTATATCAGGGTCTATTCACCATGGTGTTCCGGGCTAATGTTGTGATCGGCAAGGGAGCGGCTCTCAAAGTGTCATCAGGCGATCAGGCTTTACTGGACAGGTATATTGCCGAGGCTACGTTTTTAAGAGGCTTTGCTTATTATAACCTGGCTGCTTTGTGGGGTGGAGTTCCTATTTATGACAAGTACTTTGCGTCTTTCAGTGATGCCAAGCCAAGATCAACCCAAGCCGAGACATTTGATTTTGCCCTTGCAGATGCAAATGCAGCAAGTCTTGTTTTGCCGGCCAGTTACGGTGATTCTGACCTGGGGCGTGCAACGAAAGGTGCAGCACTGACCTTAGCGGGAAAGATCAACCTTTGTAAGGGGAACTACACAGCAGCCAAAACCGCGCTTGAGGCTGTGAAGAACCTTGGAGTTTACAGTCTTGTTAATAATTTCTATGACAACTTCACCGAAGAGGCAGAGTATAACAGCGAGTCTGTCTTTGAGGTTGGCTTCCTCGATAGTGGGTATGGTTGGGAGGCATCTGGTAATGGTACCGGAGGTGAGAGTTGGGTTCGTTCTCAGGAATTTTCTGCAGTTGGATGGGCTAACCTAATTCCTTCAGACAAGCTAATAGCAGAGTTCGAGAATGGTGATCCAAGACTTACTGACTCGTTCTGGTTTCCTGGTGATACGTATGGCGATGGAAGTAAGACTCTGGTAACATCTGATCCTGCAGATGATTCGGAAGTTGTGATTGCTGGTGATGGCACTACGCTCTATCAGGGAAATAACGTAAAGATCAGATGGAAAAAGTATTCCATAATGTATAAGGCTGATCCTGGCGGGTTCAATGTAAATGTTGGTATTAATTATAGACTCTGGAGATATGCTGATGTATTATTGCTGCTTGCAGAATGCGAGAACGAGGTTGGTACCCCCGCAAATGCTATCGCTTATCTGAATCAGATTCGAAACCGGCCTAGCGTTAACATGGCTAATTACGGCACTGCCGCAATGGATGCTGCCGGATTCCCCGTGACAAACCAGGCGGAAATACGAAAAGCTGTTCAGCACGAAAGACAAATCGAGTTTTGTGGCGAGGAAATCAGGAATATTGATATTCTCCGTTGGAGAGCAAATGGAAAGCTCACGGGCCCTGACCCAATTAGCTATTTCCAGGCAAATAAGTATGAATTACTTCCCATTCCACAGGGCGAATTCAATACTAACCCAAAGGTTACTCCAGCTGATCAAAACCCAGGATATTAGGGTAGTAGTTTAATTTTGTTTCTTTTTTAATAATCCCGGGTATCCGGGATTATTTTTTAGTTTCATAAGCCTCGTTACTTCAGGACCTTTAAATCATTCTATCAAATGAGGATCTTTTTGTCGTCCCTTTTATTGATGCTGCAAGTTTTCATTGGCTGTAAGGAAGAGTCAACCAGGTTCCGTCTCGTAGATCCTGATTATTCGGGTGTAACATTTTCCAATACATTAGTGGAGAGCGACACATTTAATGCGCTCAAATTCGAATACATCTATAATGGTGCGGGTGTTGGGATAGCTGACTTTAACAATGACG
>DASTYM010000304.1:0-11335 GCA_035764995.1 Cyclobacteriaceae bacterium
GACTTTCCCGGTCTTTATTTCTCCGTTTACGCGCCAAACCAATTGCCGCGCCAACAGCAATACCAATACCCACGCCAAGCGGAATGTTTTTAAGTGCAACTCCCAATCCAGCGCCCATGGCGATACCCAAGGCAACTCCTCCGCCAACGGATTTCGATTTATTACTCATAGTACTACAGTTTAAGTTTCCTGTACATTTCCCAGCAAACAATTCCCAAGCACACCGATATATTTAACGAATGCTTGGTACCGATTTGGGGGATTTCAATTGCCAGGTCGCCTTGTGTTATCACGTCTTCGCTTACTCCGTTCACTTCGTTGCCAAACACTAAACAATATTTTTCTTTTGCCTGCGGAACAAATTCGTGCAGTTGTTTGCTTGTCGTTGTTTGCTCTATGATCACAATCGTGTAGCCCTGCGATTTTAAACTCTGAACTGCCTGCGCAGAATTTTCAACGTACTCCCACGTAACAGATTCGGTTGCCCCTAAGGCTGACTTTTGAATTTCACGGTGGGGAGGTGTTCCGGTAATTCCGGTCAGGTAAATTTTTTCAATCCTAAAGGCATCTGCAGTACGAAAGGCAGACCCTACATTGTGTAAGCTACGAACATTATCCAGTACAATGCAAGCCTGAAGTTTTTCCGATTCCTTAAACTGGTCGACTGACATTCGGCCGAGTTCTTCGAGTTTTAATTTTTTCACAGAATAAAAGTAAGGAGAAATTTGACTGCAATTATTTTTATGGACGGCCAATCCCGATCGAAAGAGGATCGTTAAAGTTTGATATGAAGTTTTTATACTGCTTTCTAATCTCTACCACCCTGTTTGCACAGGACCCATGGAAAAATGTGTACACCCAAAATGCCTGGCAGGAGCGCGATAGCTGGCAGAAACCGCAGGAATTGTTGAAACAATTAAACATTCGTGACGGGAGTACAGTAGCCGATATTGGTTGCCATGAAGGCTACATGACCATGAAACTCTCAAAAGTTGTTGGTGCGAAAGGAAAGGTTTTTGCCGTTGACATTGAGCAATCGAAACTGAGCAAACTGAAGGATCATCTGTCGGAAAGAAAAATTGTCAATGTTGAATTGGTGAAAGGTGATGAAGACAATCCAAAACTGTCGGGGCATTTGTTGGACGCTGCTATTATCCTGGATACATACCATGAAATGGATGATCATGATTCGATTTTGCAGCATGTTAAAGTAGCCCTTAAGCCCGGGGGAAGGTTGGTGATTTGTGAACCGATTGCTGATGAACGAAAGAGTAAGTCCAGAAGCGACCAGGAAGCAAGACATGAGCTAAGCATGAACTACGTGCTTGATGATTTAACGAAAGCTGGATTTCAAATCATTTACAAAAAGGAAACCTTCGTTGATCGCACCAAGGTGAAAGGCGATAACATGTGGATTGTGGTCGCTCAGAAGCCTCGTTGAGATTGTAGCAGATAAGAATTCCTCAACAATTCGATTGCTGAAACCTTATCCTCTTCGGTTTGAATTTTAAACGAAACCCATCCGGAATTTTTAAAGATGTGATGAGGTACAGCTTTCCGTTCTTTGATCAGTCCTGATTTTATTCTCCTGCTGAATCGGATATCGAGCAAGCCGTTGCCATGAATATGACCCAACTCACGTTTGTTGAAGTTAAACTGAATGCCACCGTAGGGATGTATTTGCAGCGAGGTGTTTTTCCAGGAGAGCACTTCTGATTCAATGTCATCAATGTAGTCTAAAACTTTTTTATTGAAAATTAGTGAATTGATTTTCAGCCACGATTCAAATACATGAGGTAAAAGAGGCACATGCTTCAGGCAGCCTAAATATTTTACAACGAAATCAAACATCGTTTTCGCTGATCATTTTAATATGCTCCATCACGCGCAAGTGAACATTTCGGGTGATGCTTTCTGACCAGAGATCAAAATACCATCCGGGAAAAATATACAGCTTGTACCACGAATTTCCAATGAGCGTTGTTGTTCCGTCACCATTGTCTTTGAGAAGAAATTGTCCCCGTAAAATATCAATGTGTCCCATGATTTCGGGATCACGTGGTTGATGGGTAATATCAAAGGTTAACTCTTCATTTGGTTTGTAAACAATCATTTTTTCATCAAAGACATAGCCGTTCGAAAAGATGCATTTTCTTCCTGCACCCGCATGATGACCATCCACGGTGCTTTGGACAGGACTGGGTAACCCGATTTTAAAGAACCAATAATTTTCTTTCGCTGTGATGGGTTCATACTCAACCACTAATGGCCATACTTTTTCGATGGGGGCATTCACAATCATCGTATCGGAGACCATTCTTACATGTTCATGTTCGGAAAGTGTGTCTGCAATAAATGCAAGAAGCAGAATTCCAAACACGGTTGATTTTAGTGTTTTGTTTCTTTGTCTGAACATCACCCTACCTACGAAAGCACCCGTAACGGTGAAAACAAGGATCAATGGAGACACAATAATTAAACAAAAGGCTCCTTCTTCTAAAAAAAGGAAAGAAAGTATGATGGCGATAAAAGTATTAAGAGTTGACCATCCGATGTATCCCCACGTTTTGAGGTGAAGGTTACGCCAAAAATAAGCGGAGATAATCCCTACCAGAATTGGCACTAAAACGAAGGAGGATAAAATAAGGACATCATCTCCCGCACTATCTAATTTGACCCAGAGAAACTTGTTGGCCCCGACCAGGACCAACGAGACAAAATTTGAAACCAGAATTCCGGTTAGGATGACACGAGTTTTGCTCTGGCTTGGATTCATGATCAGATTAATTAGGGACTGCTAAAGTACGCACTCTAAAATCCAGAAACCTGAATATATTTGCCAACATGGCTGGAGCAGGTGCAAACGATACCCCATTAATGAAACAGTACAATGCGATCAAGGTGAAATATCCGGGTGCGTTGTTGCTCTTCAGGGTGGGTGATTTTTATGAAACTTTCGGTTCTGATGCCATCGCTGCATCGAAAGTGCTGGATATCACGCTGACCAAACGAGGAAACGGCTCAGCTTCTGAAATTGAACTCGCGGGCTTCCCGCATCATGCGCTTGATTCTTATTTGCCAAAACTAGTTAGGGCAGGACATCGTGTTGCTATTTGTGATCAACTGGAGGATCCACGGTTTGTAAAAGGAATTGTGAAACGAGGTGTAACCGAACTGGTAACACCAGGCGTTTCGTTCAACGATCATGTTTTAGAAAAAAAGCAAAACAATTTCCTGGCCTCTCTGCATGTGAATAAGAACAGTGTGGGAGTGGCTTTTTTAGATATCAGTACAGGCGAGTTTTATGCTGCACAAGGGCTGGAAAACTATGTCTATAAACTGATTCAGAGTTTTAACCCGGCCGAAATTATTTTCAGCAAGACGTTACGCGAAAAATTTGAAGCACAATTCAGTGATGGTCATGCAACTTTCGCGTTGGATGAATGGGTATACGGATTTGATTTCGCTCACGAACGATTGATCAACCAGTTCAAAACGGCCAACCTGAAGGGCTTTGGATTGGATGGTTTGGATGAGGCCATTATAGCGGCTGGTGCGATTCTTCAATACCTCGAAGCCACAGAACATAAGGACACGCAGCACATCGCAGCCATTTCGCGCATTGATGAAGAGAAGTATGTTTGGCTCGATAAGTTTACGATCCGCAACCTTGAACTTGTTAACTCGAATAATGATGGCGGTGTGCCTTTGATTCAAATTCTGGATCAAACCGTAACACCCATGGGCTCTCGTCAATTGCGCAAATGGATGGTGTTGCCCTTGAAGGAAAATACAGCTATCGATGAGCGTTTGCAAATCGTGAATACATTTTACGAAGACGCAGATTTGGCCGATAAGATTCTCGAGAACATGCGCCCAATCGTTGACCTCGAGCGGTTGATTTCAAAAGTGGCCGTGGGGCGGATCAATCCCCGGGAATTATTGCAGCTTAAGAAATCACTACAGCGAATTGTTCCCATTAAAGAGATTTTAAGTCGGCAGAAAATAACAGAATTAAAAAAGCTAAGCGATCAGCTTAACACGTGTGATTTCTTAATTGAAAAAATTGAGAAGGAACTGAGTGATGATGCTCCCATGTTGATTCATCAGGGCGGAATTATTAAGACCGGAGTTCATGCAGAGCTCGATGAATTACGAAGCATCGCCTTTTCAGGAAAAGATTATTTGTTGCAGGTGCAGAAACGGGAAGTTGAACGAACAGGCATTAACTCACTGAAGATTTCCTATAATAAAGTGTTTGGCTACTACCTCGAAGTAAGCAATGCCAACAAAGACAAAGTTCCGAGCGACTGGATTCGCAAACAAACACTTGTCAATGCCGAGCGCTACATAACTGAGGAACTAAAAGTGTACGAAGAAAAAATCCTGCACGCAGAAGAAAAGCTGAATGTGATTGAGCAGAAACTCTTTCAGGAATTGGTGCATCATGCTTCGGGTTTTGTGTTGCCTATTCAGCAAAATGCCCGGGTTTTGGCACAACTGGATTGCCTGCTTTCCTTTGCCATTGTGGCCAAGCAAAACAAATATGCTAAGCCAGAGATCAATGAAAGCAAAACGCTTAACATTAAAGCGGGTCGTCATCCGGTAATTGAAAAGCAGTTGCCGATAGGTGAACATTATGTGCCTAATGATATTTTCCTTGACACAGACACACAACAAATTTTAATTATTACAGGTCCGAATATGGCTGGTAAATCGGCCTTGTTGCGCCAAACGGCCCTGATTGTCCTCATGGCTCAAATTGGAAGTTTTGTTCCAGCGGCAAGCGCCAGTATTGGAATTGTAGATAAAGTTTTTACAAGGGTTGGCGCATCAGACAATCTTTCGCGGGGAGAATCAACGTTCATGGTTGAGATGACAGAAACCGCCAGCATCCTCAACAACCTGAGTGACCGTAGTTTGATTTTGATGGATGAGATCGGCCGAGGAACTTCTACGTATGATGGCGTTTCAATAGCCTGGGCGATTGTTGAGTACCTGCACAACCACAAAGACTTTAAACCTAAAACTCTTTTCGCCACGCACTACCACGAACTCAACCAGTTGGAAGAAGATTTGGTGCGTGTCAAAAACTTCAACGTTTCTGTAAAGGAAGTTGGGGATAAAATTATTTTCATGCGCACGCTCAAGCAGGGAGGTAGTGAGCATAGTTTTGGTATACATGTGGCCCAACTGGCAGGTATGCCTAATAAAGTAGTGTTGCGTTCAAACGACATTCTTCATTTCCTCGAAAAGGAAAAGCACAAAAATGAACCCAGGAGGAAACTCGAAGATCTGCCAAAAGCTACTCCCCAAATGAGTTTGTTTGAGATGGATCCGAAATCAAAAGCCATTCACGAAATATTGGAGAAGATTGACATCAATACGATCAGTCCGGTGGAGGCGTTGCTGAAGTTGAATGAGATTTTGAGCCTACTTAAAAAATAAATTCCCTATCCCTTGTAACTTGTAACGTATCACGTTACATTTACATTACTAACAACCACTACTGTTATGGAAACCAGGAGTAAAATATGCCCTTTGAGGCGCAAAAAGTTAGTTTATGGCAATAGTAAGTTTCTCCCACAAGGCATTAAGGGAGTTTTTTGAAAGGGGTGACGGCAGAAAAATCAACCCTCATCACTTAAGTAAAATAAGAACAATTTTGGCACGATTAAATTCAGCTAAAGACCTCCGAGATATGAATTACCCCGGATCAAACCTTCATCCCTTAAAGAAGCCGCCATACGCGGGGTTTTACTCGGTAAATGTCAGCGGGAATTTTCGAATTATTTTTAGATTCGAAGTCGGAGATGCTTATGATGTAAATTATTTAGATACTCACTAAATAAATTTGAATGTTACAATTTAACCCTCCTCATCCAGGAGAAATCCTGAAAATTGATTATCTAATTCCATTAGATTTAACTGTTACAGATGTAGCAAACGGATTAGGAATTGCACGCAAAAATTTATCTGCAATTATTAATGGCAAAGCAGGGATTAGCCCTGAAATGGCAGTAAGACTTTCTGAAGCTTTTGATACCACGCCTGATCTGTGGTTAAATCTTCAAGCGAACTATGATTTGTGGAAAGTGAAACAGTCCCGAACTGTCCGAAAAGTAACGAGGTTCTTTAAAGTCAAGAAAGTACATGCTTGAAAATCATTCGGAAAAAGTAAAACGCCAAACTGCGAGCCTTCACGAACGCTTGAATAAATGATTACCCATAATTTTGGCCGTCACTTCATCTTTGATACCGCGACTGATCGGTATCCGTGCATTGCCAATCAAAATATCGTTACCATCTAGCGCGCTAACTTTCTCCAACGAAACAATGAATGACTTGTGAACTTTCAGAAAGCGTGCTGCTGGAAGTTGTTCCTCCAGACCCGTTAATGTAATGTACGTGATCATTTTCCGATCTGGCGTGTGAATGATCGAATAGTTTTGCATGGACTCTACATACAACACATCAGAAAAATTGACTTTCTCGAATTTGTGATCGCATTTGATAAAAAAGAAATCTTCTGCTTCGTTGCTAGCCTTTAGTTTGAGCGTATGAAAATCAAATGCTTTTTGCACGGCTTTTAAAAACCGATCGAACGGAATGGGTTTTACCAGGTAATCGATCACATCCAGCGAATAACTTTCCAGAGCATATTCTGAAAATGCAGTGGTGAAAATGACCAGCGGTGGGTTTTTAAGCGTTTTTAAAAATTCGATACCAGAAAGTTTAGGCATCTGGATATCCAGCAGCATGAGGTCAATCTTACCCTCATTTAAATAATCAGAAGCCCTCACAGCATTTTCGCATGAGCCTGCCAATTGGAGAAATGTAATTTCCTTGACGTACTCCTCCATTCCCTTGCGGGCAAGGGGCTCATCATCGACAATTAGACAATTCAGTTTCATCGCGGAGTAATTTTTAGTTCAAGGTTGACCTCAAATTTTTCCGAAGCATTCACCACATCCAACAGGTAACGATCCTTATACAAGAGTTCGAGCCTGCGTTTCACATTTTTCAACCCAATTCCACCATTTTCTGAAGCGCGTTGAGCGTCATCTTTCGTGTTAAAGACGCTTAGACGGAATAAGTTACCAGTTTTACTCAATTCAATTTTTATTACATTTTTTTTATCCATGAAGTGAGAAACATGCTTGAATGCATTTTCTACAAACGGAACGAGTAAAAGCGGAGGTAACGAAAAATTTTTCAATTCATCGGGGCAGGAGAATTCAATGGAGTAATTCTCATCCTTGCGTAGCTTTTGAAGTTCCACATAATTTTTGAGATAGCTGATTTCTTTTTCTACAGGAATTTCGTGGCCGTTGCACTCGTAGAGTTGATAGCGAAGCATGTCGGAGAATTTGCTCAATGTTTCGCGGGCAGAAATATTTTGTTTGTCGATCTGAAAGTAAATCGTGTTGATTGAGTTAAATAAAAAGTGCGGATTGATTTGCGCCTTTAGATATTCCAGCTCAGTGGTAATTTTCTCCACTTCAATTTTGCGGATGAGTTCGCGCTGCAAATACCATTGCTTACTGAGGTGTAGTGTGGTAGCAAAAATGAAATAGAAGATAACAATGGACAGATTATAAAAGAACTGTGCCTCCGGAGCTCGTTTGGGTAACTCGCCCAGAATTGTTCCATAGAGGTATTCATCATGAATACTTTTTAAAGCAGCGTACGAAATCAGTAATAACAGCATGAACAAAACACCCGCCAGGTATTTTTTGGTATCCATGAATCGTGGAAGGATCACCAGCAGGTTGATGTATATGATTGTAGCCAACAAAGCGTTCCGGAAAGTAACCTCAATCAAAAACTGTGTGAAGTCTGCTTTACCAATGAGCCACAACCGGGTATAACCGTGAAAGAAAATGGTTAATGACCAGAAAAGGATGTGATCAAGTTTGTATCGAAAGAACCGATCCATAATCGAAATTAATTCATTAAACGTTGCAGAAGGTGATTGATTTTTGCATTTCATCAAGAATTAAATACCGAACGTCAGGGTAAACAGATCACAACGAGAATAGTTGCGTTATTAAAATAAGTAAACCGATGAATTATGAAAAAATCGTGGCTACTGCTGCTCGCCTTTACAATGTTGAATGTTTCAGGATGTGCTCAATCGAACAGAAAAAATGATCGTGTGGTGGGATCAGCCTGCGAAGCTTGTGAATTAATGTTCAATGGCATGCCGGGAAACCCTTCCTGGCAAACTACCATTGCCGATCCTGGTGAACCAGGCGAACCTTTGATTATAAGCGGAACGATTTACAAGAAGGATGGAAAAACTCCTGCACAGAATGTTATCCTCTATGTCTATCATACCGATAATAAAGGGCTGTATTCCCCTGCGCCAAAACAAACATTAGCCAAACGACACGGCCACTTGCGCGGTTGGATGAAAACAGATGAGCAGGGCAGATATGAATTTAAAACAATCAGACCCGCCTCGTATCCCAATAGCAACAATCCGCAACACATTCATCCGCTTATTAAAGAACCCGGTGTTGTACTTTACTGGATTGATGAATTTTTATTTGAAGACGATCCATTGCTCACCGAGCGGGAAAAATCAAATCAGGAAAAACGTGGAGGTTCCGGTATCATCACGTTGACGAAGAACGAGAAAGGCATTTGGATCGGTAAACGTGATATTATTTTAGGAATGAACATTCCGAATTACTAAGCGCAATTGGTATGAAAATAATTCTTACAGGAATGATGGCGTGGGCAACAGGTTTGGTAACCGTTTTAGCTGCCAGTTATTTTTTGTTTGAAATTCCAAGCATGATTGATGTATCCAGTTTTGCCGTAATTCTTTTTGTATCGGGTTCGCTTCTTGTCGCGCTGGTGTATTTACCGATATTTCATTGGCTGAGAAGGAATCGAGACGAAGAAAAAATTTTAAAGTTTGCACCGTTGATTGCCGTTGGGATGAATGCACCGGTATATATAATTTTATATTGGATAACGGGCAATACGTGCAGCCTTGGAGAAGCCTTACTTTTTCTATTCGGTTTTGTAGCATTCGCACTTGTTTTCGGAGCGAGTTATTCGAAAATCTATCATAACAAATTTGTCAGTTAACGTGCAAACCTCCGGATGATCTTCATAGCCCGTTCTTTATTGCCCGCAAGTTCAATCAGACTTTGATAATAGCTATCATCAACAATCACGTATTTGTCTGCAGGTTTAGCTTCAGTCCAGCCAGCTTTTATTGACTCCAGGGCTTCGGGGTTTTGTTCATGAAGGTCCAAAAGTGCCTTTTTTAGATCATTTTTTTGATTTTCGGTCAAATCCTTCTTCACCAAAACGGGTCCCAGTTGAATGGGTTCGGACTCCCAAAGCTTGCGGAGTTTTACGGTATCTGGCCCAAGTTTGTAATATTCTTCACTTCCGAATGCCGCTATTGCATGCTCTTCTTTCAACATATTTTGCAGGGCTACATCGTGTCGCTGCGCGTACTGAACTTCAACGAACGAGAGTTCAGGATCATCTGGCATGAGCGATGCAAGTTTCAGTCGCGGAACGAGATTACCTGATGTCGAGCCCGGACTTACCAGAATAAGAAAATTATCTCCAGCATTTTTGATCGCTTCTTCCAACGACACACAAAAGAATTGGCGATTGCTTACAATTACACTTTTGTAAACCGATGCAGCACTGTCAGGAAGATGCAGCGCTGCAGAAATTTCAAATGCAGAAGTTTGTTCTTTCAGAATCAGGTATCCAAACGTGTTAATGAACGCGATATCAACCTCACCTTTGTTCATCGCCTGCAATAACAAGGGAACCGAAGCATAACTTTTTACTGTTGTTTTGATATCGGCAACATCTGCAAAGTGCCTTGCAAAGGGTTCAATGTTTTTAATGCGTGGATTATCACCGTACTGATACGTGGCAATAACAAGTGCTTTCGAATTACTGAGTGAGTTTTGAGCCTGAAGCAAACAGGAACACAACAGAATGATCATTAGGGGTAAAATTCGAATCATCATTTTGTAAAGTACTGAAAATTTAACCCTTAAAACAGCCGGCAAAACTACATTACGGGTAAAAAAAGAAGTTTGGTTTGGGATAAGAATCCATAAAGCCCGAACTTTGCGATCCGTTTGAGGAGAGCTTGATTTTGGATAGCTGTACTGAAGTTAAGCTAATGATTAGAAATTTATGAGTGCGACAACATTAACACCCGAAGTACGCAGAAAGCCACTGTTGAAGCAGGAGATAGCATTTTTAACAGTGCACCTGTTGCCGCTGGCAGCCATCTGGACTGGTGCAACCTTATTTGATTGGATTGTGTGTGCAGTGCTTTATGTTGCGCGCATGCTGTGGGTTACGGGTGGCTATCATCGGTATTTCGCTCACAAGTCATATCGTACGTCACGTTGGTTTCAGTTTGTGATCGCATTTCTCGCACAAACATCGGCTCAAAAGGGTGCGTTGTGGTGGGCAGCACATCATCGTCATCACCATCGTCACAGTGACACACCGGCAGATCCTCACTCCATGAAAATTTATGGCTTCTGGTATTCACATGTGGGTTGGATTGTGGGTCCTGATTTTAAAGAAACCGATTATAAAGTGATAGGTGACTATGCCAAATATCCGGAGCTCGTTTGGTTGAATAAACACTACCTCGTTCCACCTGTAACGCTCGCAGTTTTGGTGACTGCACTGGGAGGAATCGTAAATGGAGGAAGTATACTTACCATGTTTACATCAGCGGGATTGTCTACGCTCTTCATTGGATTTTTCCTGAGCACGGTGATCCTCTATCACGCTACATTCTCCATCAATTCAATCATGCACAAGTTTGGCAACCAGCGTTACCAAACAGGCGATGAATCCCGCAACAGTGTATGGCTGGCGTTACTGACATTAGGTGAAGGCTGGCATAACAACCACCATTATTATGAAGTAAGCAGCCGTCAGGGGTTTTTCTGGTGGGAAGTGGACTTCACCTGGTACATGTTGAGAGGCCTTCAGGCCGTTGGCTTGATCCAGGACCTGAAAGGAGTTCCGAAACACATCAAATTCTCCAAAAACAAGCAACATGCACAGGAATTAAAGCGCGAGCTGGAGCAAGAAGCACTAAAATCAGCCTAGCCCCTCACCCCAGCCCTCTCCCGAGGGGAGAGGGAGCTAATTTTTCCGGCAACCTTGTATTTTTAGAAAGCATAACTAAATTTGCACTCCCTTTTGGGAGAAAAGCACCAAAAACCCCAAAATCCAAGGCTCAAATCAAGTTTGAAATTTGGAATTTGGAGCGTGATCAAGCGGGAGTAGCTCATCCCGATAGCTATCGGGAGGTAGAGCA
>DASTYM010000305.1:0-7799 GCA_035764995.1 Cyclobacteriaceae bacterium
TTTTAGGGATGGATATTAAAGGAAGTACAATGATGATGTACGTCTTCATGCTGATTAATTTTTCTCACGTTTACCATTTATCAATCTCCATATCTTTTTTGGATTATCAGTTTTCAATTCCTCAGGCAATAACTCTTCAGGAAAATTTTGGTAGCACACGGGCCGGGTAAATCGTGTGATCGCCATCGTGCCAACAGAAGTTGTTCGACTATCGGTAGTCGCAGGAAAAGGGCCTCCATGAACCATCGCATGACAAACTTCAACTCCGGTTGGATATCCGTTGATGATCAGCCTGCCTACTTTTTGTTCAAGTATGTGAATCAGATCAGCATATTGTCGAAAATCTTCCCGTGTTCCGTGGATTGTCGCGGTCAGGTGCCCATGCAGTTTTTGAGCAGCCAGGAGTATTTCGTTTTTGTCACCGGCTGAAATCAGCAAAGTAGATGGGCCAAAAATTTCTTCTTCCAACATTTGGTTCGCCAGGAAGCCTTTAACATCACTTTCAAATACCTGGGCAGATGCACTAAACCCTGAATCGATACTTTTTCCAGACGCAATTTTCTCCACTCCCGTGATGGTGTTTAATGCATTGGTTCCGTGTAGATAGTTCTTTTGAATTCCTTCCGTAAGCATCGTGCCAGCGGGGGTATCTTCAATATGCTTTGATAGCGTGGTCGTGAATTCGTTAGCATGTGAAGACTCCTGGATAAAAACGAGACCTGGGTTTGTGCAGAACTGTCCAACTCCGAGCGTCACTGAGGAGGCAAGATCACGCGCAATGTCATGTCTCCTGTCTTGTAGTATACCTGGAAGAATGAATACTGGGTTTGTGCTTCCCATTTCTGCATACACAGGTATGGGTTCAGGTCGTGCACCTGCTTCATCAAACAATGCTTTTCCACCACGGAACGAGCCGGTAAAACCAATGGCTTTGATAAACGGGTGTCGTACAATACCTAATCCTACTTCATGTGAGGCGCCTTGAACCAGGGAGAAAGTTCCATCCGGCATTTTACACTTTTTGATCGCCTGAAGAATAGCATGCCCAACCAATTCACTTGTTCCCGGGTGGGCAGGATGTGCCTTTACGACAACGGTGCATCCGGCTGCCAATGCAGAAGCAGTGTCGCCACCGGCAACAGAAAAGGCAAAGGGGAAATTGCTGGATCCGAAAATCCCCACCGGACCTAAAGCCTTTTGCATACTGCGGATATCCGGTTTGGGAATAGGTTTTCGTTCAGGGTCACCGTAGTCAACTCTGGCATCGACCCAGGAACCCTCGTTCAGATAAGCAGCAAACATGTTCAGCTGATTCACGGTGCGTTGCCGTTCGTTGAGCAACCGCGCTTCCGGTAAACCGGTTTCTTCCATGCAGCGCTGTATCAATACGTTGTCCAGGGCTATTATTTCTTCTGCAATACAAGCAAGAAATTCAGCTCGTATGTTACCGTTAAAATTTCTGTAGATCTGAAATGCTTCGTGAGCTCTTTTTACGGCTCTATCAATTTCATTGAATGTAGCCTCGAAGAATTGAGGCTCTAATTTTCGGGAGGTGACGGGATTGATAGCGTTGAAGAATTTTTGACCATCTGCAGAGGTGAGATGGCCAATCATATTTTTCCCTTCCGGTTTCATGGAAATTAAGTTAATAGCTCGATATTTTCACGATGCAATTCTTTACACTGGTTGAAAACTACAGTGCTTCGAAATGGATCATAAATTTTCACCAAAAGTTAATACTTAAACGGCATCTTCTTGTTCAAAAAAATTCGGAACAGATTTTTGCACACTTATAAAAAACCGGAAAATTAAACAGGGCATGAGACAGGGTCTTGTCAAGAAGAATCAAAGCGGGATGATTATCAATTCAAAATAAACTGCTGGTTCCGGATGTTAGAAAAAAAAGCTCGTTAGATTCTGAACCCAAATCCGTTCTTGTTTTTTTTCTGGTATTTAAGTTGGTTGAATTTATAAAGGAACGAGCCCTTTTTTGATGATAGTTTGTCTTTCTCTTTCAGCTTCTCTAAGATGTCAAATGAATTGATCTTTTTTGTGAAGTTCCTTTTGTCCAGTTTCTCATCCATGATTTCTTCATAGAGTTTTTGTAACTGACGCATCGTAAATTTAGTGGGAAGCAGTTCGAAGCCAATGGGTTGTGTGGAAGCCCTGTAACGCAAGCGCTCAATGGCATCATTGACCATTTCATTGTGGTCGAAGATTAACTTGGGGCAGTTCGACATTTTAAACCACCGGGCAGAGTATTTTTTGATCAGCTCTATATCATGTTGCTCTATATTAATAAGGGCATAATAGGTCACAGAAATGGTGCGTTCCACAGGGTCACGATCAATTTCGCTGTAGGCCTTCAGCTGTTCAAGGTAAACATTGTGTAAGCCCGTCAGCGAATTGAGAATTCGGTTTGCGGCATCGGTGAGCGTTTCATCTGTATGAAGGAAACCACCCATCAGTGACCATTTACCTTTTTCAGGAGCGAAATTCCTTTTGATCAGGAGTATCTTTAATTCTTCGTCTTCTTGGTCAAATCCGAAAATGATACAATCCAATGCAACAAGAACCTTTTCCTCATTTCTATACTTGTGAATCATAGTTTCGAAAACCTTGCAATTCGGGGGCTCAAAATCCAAAGTGAAATATATGTAATTGTTGCCTTACTTATATCAATGTCGAAAAAATTGTGTGCATTTAATAAATGTATTAAGTACATTTATTCTATATTTAACGTGACTTAAAACACGATACACATGCTTAAATATTTGACCCACGGCAGAATAAAACTGGCGACTATAGCATTCACGTTGTTGGTTGGACCGCTGCTATTTGCTCAAACATCTGAAGTTACAGTACGCGTTAATGCAGATCAGGGGAAACAACAAATCAGTAAACATATTTATGGTCATTTCTCTGAACACCTGGGCCGGTGTATTTATGGAGGATTCTACGTTGGAAGCGACAATACTAAAATACCACATGTGAATGGTGTTCGAAAAGATATTATCGAAGCGCTTAAGCAAATGAAGATCCCTAACCTGCGATGGCCGGGGGGATGTTTCGCTGACACCTATCATTGGAAGGATGGTGTAGGGCCTAAATCAGAACGGCCAGCCATTGTAAACAGATGGTGGGGAGGGGTCGTAGAAGATAATAGTTTCGGCACGCATGATTTTTTAAACCTCTGTGAAGAGCTGGGCACTGAGCCATACCTCTCGGCCAATGTAGGAAGTGGTACTGTACAAGAGTTTATTGATTGGATTCAATACACAACGCACGAAAGCAAAAGCCCCATGGCAGAACTGAGAAAAAAGAATGGACGTGAAAGGCCGTGGAAAGTAAAATATTGGGGTATAGGGAATGAGGCCTGGGGTTGTGGTGGCAACATGACGGCTGAATACTATGCGAATGTTTACAAGCAGTATGTCACTTTTATGGACAGTAAAGAATTTTACCGGATAGCTTCCGGTGCCAATGTAGCTGATTACCATTGGACGGAAGTGTTGATGCGCGATATCCCTAAAAACATGGTTGAAGGGCTTGCGCTTCATCACTATTCAGTAATCGATTGGAACAATAAAGGATCAGCCACTGAATTTTCGGAAGAAGAATACTTTAACACCATGCAACGGGCCCTTCGCATGGAG
This sequence comes from Cyclobacteriaceae bacterium, assembly GCA_035764995.1. GTDB lineage: Bacteria > Bacteroidota > Bacteroidia > Cytophagales > Cyclobacteriaceae > UBA2336. Next base: position 3,657 of record DASTYM010000305.1, read on the forward strand.
GAACTGGTAACACGACACTCTACTATTATGGATAAGTATGATCCGCAGAAGAAAATCGGATTGATAGTAGACGAGTGGGGCGGATGGTACAATGTAGAACCTGGAACAAACCCTGGATTTCTTTATCAGCAAAATACCATGCGCGATGCCATGATAGCAGGCGTGACCCTAAACATCTTTAATAATCATTCCGACCGTGTGCGAATGGCCAATCTTGCACAGACGATAAATGTATTGCAGGCAGTGATCCTCACAGACGAAGAGAAAATGCTCCTGACACCAACCTATCATGTACTCACCATGTACAATGTTCATCAGGATGCTACATGGCTTCCGGTGGATTTTAATAATGTTGACTATACATACAAAGACAAGAAATCACCGGCAATTTCAATTTCAGCATCGAAAGACGCAGCGGGCGCAATTCATATATCACTGGTAAACATTGATTACACAAAAAAGCATTCAATGAATATCGACCTTCGTGGCTACGACTTTAAGAAAGTTTCGGGATCGATTCTCAGTTCGGCCAAGGCACAAGATCACAATACCTTTGATAATCCGGATAAAATAAAGCAAAAGGAGTTCAATGGATTTAAAACCTCGAAATCCGGGGTACAAGTCGATTTGCCTCCGTTCTCAGTTGTTGTACTTGAACTTAAATAGCGGTGATACTCACAATGTATTTTTTTTTACTTCAGTCCCACAAACGATTGCGCTAATTTATGACGAAGAACTACGTGATAGGATTGGACTTTGGGACGGATTCAGTAAGAGCGGTTTTAGTGGATTCTGGCAATGGATCAACATTGGCAACCCACGTGCATGGGTACAAGCGTTGGCGCGAAGGAAAATATTGTGATGCTTCTCAGTCCATGTTTCGTCAACATGTATTGGATCACCTGGAAGGGATCGAGTCAACCATTACTACTGTTGTAAGTACATCGGGAGTCGATAGTAAATCAATAAAGGGGATATGCATCGATACCACCGGTTCTTCTCCTGTTCCGGTAGATGAACATGGAGTTGCGTTGTGTCTGAAGCCAGAATTCGAGCACAACCCAAACGCCATGATGGTGTTGTGGAAAGATCACACTGCTATTCAGGAGGCCGAAGAAATAAATCAACTGGCAAGAAGCTGGGGAGGGATCGATTATACCAGATTTGAAGGAGGCATTTATTCGTCCGAATGGTTCTGGGCGAAAATATTACACATTATCCGCAAAGACGAAAAGATAAAATGTAGTGCGGTATCCTGGATGGAGCATTGCGACCTGATGACGTATATCCTTACCGGGAGTAATGATTTGAGATCCTTTAAGCGGAGCCGGTGTGCGGCTGGGCATAAAGCCATGTGGCATGAAAGCTGGAATGGGTTGCCGGCTGAAGAATTTATGATGCGACTTGATCCCTCATTTAAAGCATTGCGAAAAAATCTTTATGAAAACACCTATACATCCGATCAGGTTGCCGGAAACCTGTCTGAAGAATGGGCAAAGAAACTTGGACTTACGACCGATACAATTCTGGCTGTTGGAACGTTTGATGCGCATGCAGGTGCAGTAGGTGCAGAAGTTGGGGAGCATACATTGGTCCGTGTCATGGGCACTTCAACCTGCGACATTATTGTTTCACCAGCATCAAAAGTGAGTGATACTATAAGGGGAATTTGTGGACAGGTAAATGGTTCTGTGATTCCCGACATGATTGGTTTGGAAGCAGGGCAATCTGCTTTTGGTGATTTGCTCGCATGGTTTCGTGATATCGTTGCGTGGCCAATTGACAATCTCTTTTCTGTAACGATAACCGACAGAGAAAAACTCGATGATGAGATCGTGACTGCACTTTCAATTCAGGCTGAAAAGCTCCCGATTAGTGAATCTGCACCACTTGCCCTGGATTGGATCAATGGGCGAAGGACACCGGATGCGAACCAGGCATTGAAAGCCTCTATCATCAATCTTAACCTGGGCACGAACGCCCCGGCAATATTTCGTGCGCTTGTCGAAGCCATATGCTTTGGATCAAAGAAAATTGTTGACCGGTTTGTTGACGAAGGTGTTGAAATAAAATCAGTTGTGGGCGTTGGCGGTGTTGCCAAGAAGTCACCATTTGTCATGCAGACTTTAGCTGATGTCCTAAACATGCCCATTAAAGTTGCTTCTTCGGAGCAAGCTCCTGCACTGGGTGCGGCCATGTATGCTGCAACAGCTGCCGGTCTATACAAAAGTATCACACAGGCGAGCAAGGCAATGGGGAATGGTTTTGAAAAAGTTTACCAGCCTAACCCTAAGAATATTTCAGTTTATGCAAAGAGGTATGAAACCTATTGTCAGCTGGGTGATTATGTGGAGAAAAATACAAACGCTTAAGTATGTCAGACTTTCTTGATTTAAAGAAGAAGTGCTATGAAGCAAATATGAAGTTGCCCGAGTTGGGCCTGGTAATCTATACGTTTGGCAACGTAAGCGCTGCCGATCAAAATAAGAAAGTGTTTGCGATTAAGCCAAGCGGTGTTGCTTATGAGGTACTTAAGGTGGATGATATTGTTATCGTTGATTTCGAAAGCAATATTGTAGAAGGTGTTATGCGTCCTTCATCCGATACGAAAACACATGCTTTTTTGTATAAGCACTGGAAAGAAATCGGGGGCATTTGTCACACGCATTCAACCTATTCAGTTTCGTGGGCGCAAGCTCAGCGCGATATACCCATTATGGGAACAACCCATGCCGACTATCTAACCCACGACATTCCTTGTGCTCCACCGATGAGAGATGAATTGATCAAAGGTGATTACGAATACAACACCGGTCAGCAAATACTGGATTGCTTTGCCGAAAAGAAACTGGATTACAGAGAAGTAGAAATGATGTTGATTGGAAATCATGGACCATTTACCTGGGGTAAAGATGCCGCAAAGGCTGTTTTCAATTCAAGATTGCTCGAAGAACTCGCCCGCATGGCCTATATCACTCTAACGATTAACCCGGATGCATCACGGCTAAAAGAGGCTCTGATTGAAAAACATTATCAACGCAAACACGGTAAAGATGCCTACTATGGGCAGAAGTAAAAGATACAGTTATGAATAACCTGAAACGTTACGAGGTTTGGTTTATCACCGGCAGTCAGCATTTGTATGGCGACCAGGTGCTTCGCAATGTTGCTGCACATGCAGAAGAAATTGCCAAATCATTCAATTTAAATCCTGCAGTTCCTGTCAGTATAAAGTACAAAGCTGTTGTTAAAACGCCTGATGAAATCCTTGCAGTGTTCCGTGAGGCGAACAATGAGGTGAACTGTATCGGGCTGGTATTATGGATGCACACTTTCTCGCCCGCCAAAATGTGGATCAACAGTTTAAAAATTTTATGTAAGCCGTTTGTTCACCTGCACACGCAGTACAATGCAGAAATTCCATGGAGTAAAATCGACATGGATTTCATGAACGAAAATCAATCCGCGCATGGCGACCGTGAATTTGGCTTTATGGTGAGCCGCATGCGAAAAAGAAGAAAGGTAATTGTTGGGCATTGGAAAGATGAGCAAACCATTACGCAACTCGCCAACTGGACACGCGTTGCTGCCGGATGGCATGCTTTTCAAAATACGCGCGTGGCGCGGATTGGAGATAACATGCGCGAAGTAGCGGTTACGGAAGGGGATAAGGTCGAGGCACAAATTCAATGGGGCCTTTCGGTCAACGGTTATGGTGTGGGCGATCTTGTAAAATTCGTGAATGAAGTTTCTGATCAGGAAACAGAAAAACTGATAAAAGAATATAGCGATACGTATGAAGTTCCAACATCGGTGCGATCAAGCCAGTCGTTGAAAGATGCTGCGCGAATTGAGTTAGGACTACGGGGGTTTTTGAACAATGGAAACTTTCACGCCTTTACTGATACATTTGAAAACCTTCATGGCCTGAAGCAGCTTCCTGGAATTTCTTCACAACGGTTGATGCAGAATGGATTTGGCTTTGGTGCTGAAGGAGATTGGAAAACCGCAGCCATGTTGCGAGCCATCAAGGTAATGGATCAGGGTCTTGCAGGTGGAAGTTCTTTTATGGAGGACTATACCTATAATTTCCAAAACGGAAGTTCAACCGTATTGGGTGCGCACATGCTTGAAATTTGTCCT
>DASTYM010000306.1:0-3084 GCA_035764995.1 Cyclobacteriaceae bacterium
GCTTACGGGAAGGAAATGCTGAATTACTGGCATCTGCCACTGAAATGGTTGGAACTTCTCCACCCTTTTTCGGAATTGTTACCACGTAAAGTTCGAAGGCAATTTGCACCAAAGCCTTGTCACCTTCAGGCGCCATTCTAATGTAGCTTGCATTGGCGGGTGCTTGTTGTGGCTCACGATCTGATTCGACCATGACACATTGGTTTTCATCCAGCTCGGCTCCGTAAACAGTAATGCCTGTTACTTTGGCTAATATTTTTTCATCGGTGCCATCCCAGCGAATGGAGAGCAGCCCTTTCTGACCGCTGAATAAATAAATCCGGTCATCTGATTTTACAAAGTGAGGATTTGACCGGCCTTTTGCTTTTTCGATAAAATTCACCGCGCCTCCATCACCAGAAACCCAAAGCAGATCTTCCTGACTTCCGGCAAAACGCGGATCTGGTGTGTCAATAAATCCTTGCGTTGCGCCTCTCAGGAAAACAATCTTATTACCCTTATATGACCAGGCTGGATCAGTGTAGTATCCCGGAGTTGTTGTCAAACGAATCTGCTTCGATCCTTTTATTTTAATATTTTGCTTATACAAATGTCCTGCTGTTCCCTCCCATGTTACCCAGGCGAGTTGTGACCCATCCGGGCTCCAGCATGGCTGTGCTTCAGTATAATTGTTAGTAGTCACACGCCTCGGTGTTCCATTTGGCAGGTCTACAGTGTACAAACGATTCAGCGCAGTAAATGCAACTTGCTTTCCATCAGGAGAAACAACTGCATCGCGAATCTGTGTTACGACCATGTCCTTATCATCTTTGATTGGATAGTTGAAATGCACAAGTGGTCCCATCAGGAAAGTAGTTTCCATCTGAAAAGGAATATTAACCGCACTTCCACCTGCAACCGGAATGCTGTAGAATTTTCCACCATAGGAAGCAATCAAATTCTTACTATCAGGTGTGAACGACATCGCAGGCAACACACCCAACATAGCGATCGACTCTTGTTCATCCCGTTGCACAGGATATGCTAACCACTTTTCATCACCAGACTTTAAATCACGAAGTACCAATCCTGTTTGATCGTTGTAACGCGTTCCATAAACAAGCCATTTTCCATCAGGAGAAAGTGTTGGAGCGAAGGCGGAGCCGTAACGATTTGTTTTGGTTTCAGTTTCCCCTGTCTCACGATCGTACAAACCAAGTTGATATTGTGGAAGTTGCGCATTGTAATTCCATCCTCCCTGGCGTTGTGAATACCAGATATATCGTCCATCGGGACCAAAAGCAGCCTCAACAACTTTCAGGTTATCGGGTGCTTTAATCAATTGCGCGCCAGATCCACCATCTTTATGGAACATCCACAGTTTAAAATTGCGGGAACCGCGCGATCCTACAATGTAGTTGCCATCAGGTGTCCACTCGGCAGATTGGTAATGTTCGTTGTTAGCCTTGGTAACCTGGAGCGAATCAGATTTATCAAGCGCAAACCACCAGATATTTTCTCCACCACTGCGGTCGGAAATAAACAAAAGTTTTGTTCCGTCCGGACTGAACTTCGGGTGCGAATCGAAGGCCAGGCCTTTTGTAAATTGAGTTGGCTTGCCTCCGGTTATCGGCATGGTAAAAATATCGCCAAGGAAATCAAAGGCGATGGTTTTACCATCTGGACTCACATCGAGTGACATCCAGGTTCCTTCCGTTGTTTTAATGGGAACGGTTCGTCCAACTTCGAGGGGAAGATCCTTTTTCTTTTTTGGCTTCTCCTTTTTTACCGTGTCAGCCTTGGGCTGCTTTTTATCGTCTTGTGCCGCCACTGAGAAAAGGGCAAAAGCAAAGAGGATTGACAGTATGTAGTACTTCTTCATAGGGAGTTATTTTTGAACTATTAAAGTAACTGTTTGAACTATTAAAGTAACTGGAATTGATGCGTCAAAGGCGAGGATTTATATGAGTGGATGTATCCTAAAAAGTGAGGTATTCATTCTCACTCTGTATGGGGTATTCTTCCTAAAGTAGCACCGTTTTGATCTAAAAAAGCCCCGATCAACCTAAAAACTTGGTAACTCGTCCTCGCAGCATTAATTTTAGTTTCCATCAATAAATAAATTTCATGGTACGACAAAAATCCTTCTTACAAAAAATGCCCGCCCTGCTTTTGGCCGTGGCCCTGGCTGCCTGTTCAGGCAATCAAAAAAATGATGAAACAACTTTTAAAGTTCCGGTAGACTACTACAAGCTCGATAACGGCTTACGGGTTGTGCTGTCGGAAGACCATACATCACCTACCGTAGTGGTGGCTGTATACTACAACATCGGATTCCGGATTGAGCCTAAAGATCGCACAGGCTTCGCACACTTATTTGAACACATGATGTTCCAGGGATCTGAGAACCTGGGCAAAATGGAATTCATTAACCTGGTTCAAAAAAATGGCGGTGTGTTAAACGGATCCACCCGTTTCGACTTCACTAATTATTTTGAAGTAATGCCTGCTCACAAACTGGAAACAGCATTGTGGGCCGAAGCCGATCGCATGAAAGGTTTGGCTATTACGCAGGACAACCTTACCAATCAGCAGGGTGTTGTGAAAAACGAAGTGAAGGTAAACGTGCTTAATCAACCGTACGGAGGCTTTCCATGGTTGGACATGCCACAGTTTGCTAACGAAAACTGGTTCAATGCACATAATTTTTATGGCGACCTCGAAGATCTTGATTCAGCGAAGCTGGAAGATGTTGACTCCTTCTTCAAAACTTATTATTCACCGAATAATGCTGTAGTCTCAATCGTTGGTGATTTTAATTCGGAAGAAGCTAAAAAGTTTGTTCAGCAATATTTCGGTGCGATTCCAAAAGTTGAATTGCCGGCCAAGCCTGATATTTCAGAACCTGTTCAGGATAAAGAAAAAAGATTTACCAAAGAAGATAAACTCGCCAACAAACCTGCAATTGCAGTGGCTTATAAAATGCCAGACCGCAATACGCCTGAATACTTTGCCATGGGTTTAATTGATCAGCTTCTTGTTCAAGGCAGTGACAGCAAACTCTATCAAAAGCTTGTGCAGGAAAAAGGATTTACCGGAGGCGTT
>DASTYM010000307.1:0-5936 GCA_035764995.1 Cyclobacteriaceae bacterium
ACCGAAAGTTTCTATTGACTGTTTTAACTCAAAGGCAATGGGAACCACTTTTCTGAAATCATAACCTTCTGGCGGGTCAAGATCAAACACCATGTAATCGGGAAAATCAAATTTTGGTTTCCGGCTGTGGAGTTGATGCAATTCAAGGGAAGCTAAATTCGCCAGCCACACCAACGATGCAGGTTCAGTGGCAATGATATAATCTTTCTTTTCTTCTTTACCCAGCTTTTCAAATTCAAGCCACGGTGGAGCCCACTCGGGTCTGTTTTTCTGGTAGAACATTTCACCATGAATGCCATCGGGAAAACGGATCAGTGTAAGAGCCCGGCCTTTGATGTGATTGAGGAGTGTTGGTGCAATCTTTAAATAATATTCGATGATCTCGGCCTTCAGAACTCCATCTTCCGGAAACAAAACCTTATCCAGGTTAGAGAGTTCTAACTTTCTTTTACCTATCTCCGTCCATTGTGATTTTTTAGCCATTCGATCATATTAGTCACCCGCAACTTGTTCAGTTTTGCCGGGAAGGAAAATCATACCAACTACAAAACATACAGCCGCTACGATAATGGGGTACCATAGACCCGCTAAGGGTCCGCCATTTTCCTGCAACGCAGTAGCGATAAAGGGTGTTAGTCCTCCGAAAATTCCATTACCAATGTGATATGGAAGCGACATGGATGTATAACGAATTCTTGTCGGAAATAACTCCACCAAAAAAGCAGCGATTGGTCCGTATGCCATCGCAACAAAGGAAACCTGGAGCAACACTAGTCCGGTCATGAGCCAATAATTGTTATCGGTCAAAACTACTTCTGACTTTGACTCTGTTTTTCCGGAAACAGTTTTGGATATTTCATGGGATTTTGTTCCATCCGTAAAAACTGTTTCTATTGTTTTAGTTACCAATGAATCTCCCGTTTCAGAAAACGATCTGGCGGTGACAATGCTTTTCAAATCAACGACTTCCTGCTTCGTTGAAAGGTTGCTCATCGAATACATTTTTTGATAAATAGGACGATAAAGCGCAACGGCTAACAATAAACCAACCATCATGATCATTTTACGTCCGATTCGATCGGATAACCAACCGAAGAATACAAATAGCGGTGTTCCAATGACAAGTGCTGTAGCAATGATGTAGTTCGACTGAACAAATTCAATATGACAGGTCTTTTGAATAAACGACAGCGCATAAAACTGACCCGTATACCAAACAACACCCTGCCCTGCAGTAGCGCCAAACAAGGCAATCAAAACAAGCCTGAGGTTTTCTTTTTTTCCGAAGCTCTCTTTGATCGGGTTGTGAGACACTTTTCCCTCAGCCTTAATTTTTGAAAACAAGGGGGACTCCTGCATTCGTAAACGCATGTAAATAGAAACCCCCACCAATACAGCTGACAACAAAAACGGAATGCGCCATCCCCACTGGGTAAAGGCATCAACACCAAGAGATTGTCTTACTAATAATATTACGCCAAGCGATACGAATAGACCTAATGTGGCAGTCGTTTGGATGAAGCTTGTAAAAAATCCGCGTTTGCCCTCCGGAGAATGTTCAGCAACGTAGGTTGCCGCGCCTCCATATTCACCACCTAATGCAAGTCCTTGTACAAGGCGGAGTATTAAAACAATCAGTGGAGCAAATAAACCAATCTGTTGATAGCCGGGTACAAGTCCGATGAAGAATGTAGAGCCACCCATCAACACAAGGGTTATCAGAAAAGTATACTTCCGGCCAACCTTATCTCCTAACCTTCCAAAAACCAGGGCACCGAACGGCCGCACCACAAAGCCGGCAGCAAATGTAGCCAGCGTTGAAAGGAATGCCACAGTAGGGTTTGTTTTTGGAAAAAACTGCTCCGACAAAATAGTAGCGAGGCTGCCAAAAATGTAAAAGTCGTACCACTCAATAAGAGTGCCTACAGACGATGCTGTAATGACAGGCCAGAGTTTTGAAGTTGAGGAAGGTTGACTCATTCTAAAATTATCATTGTTTTAGAAAGATAACCATAAAAGGGAACCGTCAAAATATGTTTTACGAAATCGGTTTTACTACCTGATCCATCTGAGGCGAGTGAACAAGCTTGAAACAATTAACCCAATAAATCCAGCGCTGATAATAGTGCAAACAATATCTCCCAGGTAATCAAACTTAAAGAGAGCACGAATAGTAAAAGCAAGCGATGCTGCAACAAGACTTACAATCCAAAATATAATAGATGGTGAGTTCTCCTGATCTTCAATTGGTTGACGATGAAAAATAACAAGAATTATCACTGCGCCAATTGCTGTACTGGCATGTTGCAATAAATTATACAATGGAAGACTAAACAATCCATCAATTGAAAGGGATGTTAATAAAAAAGGAATTTTTCCGGTATAGTACTCACGTGGATGTGTGAAACTGTCCCACAGTATGTGAGATCCCGAACCAATAAGAACGCAACAGGCAAAACCCACAAAGTGTTTACGGGTATGAGCAAGAAAATCAAAATCTCTGAGTGAAATAAGGCGCTCGTAAAAATAACGAGGTGAGTTATTAATAAGTGGTTTCTTTACCAGGAGGTGAAAAATGAATGCAATTAAAAAGGCAACCGGTAAATCGAACAGGAACATTCCTTCAATTGAATGGCCAATGCGTCCGGACAGTTTCATCTTGAGAAAGTATTCAAAATCGGGCGTCATGGTTCCAATTATCAGTCCTGACATGGATACCCATTCTTTCCTAATCTTTAAAAAAGGCAGCACAATTGCTGGATGTGAAAACGTAAATGGCATAATGCTTATATAAAAAAACAGTCCCCCGCCTAAGGCGGGGGACTGCTTCTCAAAATTCGATTCGATTAATGATGCTCATGTTCCTTGCCTCCGCCATACCATGCCTCCTGCAATTTGTGGAATAAATCATGAAGACTTGTAAGATCATTTCCAATTTTCGCAGAATCACCACTTTGAACAGTTTGAACGAAAGCAGCTGCGTCAGTCTTTAACTGTGCCAGGCTAGCTTTAATTTCATCGGTGTTAACTTTTTCCGGCAGCGGTGCATTGGCCCACTTCTCAGCCACCTTGGCCATCTCAGCGGCATTTGCTTTTGCAGGCTCCATGTTTGCTGAGTCTTTATAAGGATGAAAACTTTCAGCCATCACCATATGGAATTCATCCATTTCCGGCCATTCTTCGTTGTTAGCAACATCCTCGGATTCTTTCTTCCCTGAACATGCTATCGCTACAACAAAAGCAACAAGCATAAGTACATAAGAGGTTGATTTGTTCATGTATTTCAATTTTTAAGTGTTTACAAAAATAAAAAAATATCAGCTCCGTTCACGCTTGCGATGCTTTCTCTGTTCAAAAAGCAGAATGAATTTCTTCAATAAATCAAAATAAAGCGTAATGAAGAAAAACAAAGTCATGCACCAGATGATGGTAATGTTGAAGTAGAGCGTGTCGTAATAACGGCCGGCAAAATGCTTGGTTGGCTGAAAGAGGCTTCCGGAAAAATCAAAAATATGCGCTGGTTTATGATCATCAAAATAAATAGAGTATACTTTTTGATAAAGGCGGCCATCATACTCAACAATCTTATTGGGCGTGAGCAAACTCTTTACCTGAGATGCTACAGCTTTATTCTGATAGCGGTCGCGCAGCTCATTGTAAGCTTGAAGTTTCTCAGGACTACTGGTTAGTTCTGAAACGATATTTTCTTTTTCACGCATTGCTTTGTTCTGTCTGATTAGATAGAACTGCTTCAGACTGGAGAGAAATTTCATTGAACTGTTATAGACAGTCGAATCAAACTTGCCGATGACCAGCTTATCAATATCAGGAAAATTATCCCTGCCAATATCTTTCAACTCGTAATCGATTTCATTTTTTAACAACGTGAGTGAATTGGTCATTTGTTCATTCTTTGGATTACGCCAGTTGCCACGATTGTTCAGGCAACTTGCCAAATGTGATTCCAATTCGGGAATATAAAATACCCGCTTATAGTCAGACTCATAAATAGTCCGATCCAGCTCATAAAATTTCTTTTCAAATGGGTTGTCTCTGAATTGCGTCACCATGAAAGCCTCGTAGGCCCAACGAGAAGCCATAACTTCTCCTGCAAATGGAACACCTACCTGATTTCCTACCTTGGGATTGAATTTGTCAAAATTGATAACCACACCGCTCAACAATAACTGCGGAATAATAAGCAATGGAATCAGAATATAAATCGTAACGGCTGAATTAAACGAAGATGAAATATTCAAGCCCACCATATTGGCAAAGCAGGAACTACTGAACAGGATAAACCAATACCGCATTTCGGTTAATGGAATCTCGAGTATAAAGTTTCCTACCAGCATAAACGTAAACGTCTGAATTGCTGAGATAGCAAACATCACCGAGACTTTTGAGAACAAATAACTAGCCCTGCTCAAGTGCAGGAATTGTTCGCGCTTTAAAATCTTTCGATCCCTGAAAATCTCTTCTGCGCTCATGGTTAATCCAAAAAACAGGGCTACCACCACACTCATGAAGAAGTAAACCGGAATATTTTCATTATTAGAAAAATTATAACCCGGATTTTCACTGTCCAGCATGTTGTGGTATTTCACCATAAAGCTGATGAAGAATGCCAGCACAGGAGCTTCTAACAAATTGATGTACATGTATTGCTTGTTAGCAAGTTTTGAGAGTACATCGCGTATCGTAAAGATTTTAAACTGACTTAATTTTCCGGGAATTTCCTGTGTAACCGACAGTTGATCGGTAACATGTTCGATCTTCGGGATTTTTATCTTTTTCTTAAAATATTGATACCACTGACCCGCTGAAATTTTGCGGGTATTGGTAAGCCTGCCGTACTCATTGACAACTTTTGTTTCAATAATGTTGAATACCTGCTCAGGGTTAATATTACCGCACTCGGGACATGCACCCTGGGTTTTATTGGCCGCATTAACGATGTCTCTGAAATATACCACCGACTCAATCGGGTTGCCATAGTAAATCTGAAACCCGCCAACGTCCAGTATCAGCAACGTGTCAAACATTTTAAAAATGTCGGAAGAAGGCTGGTGTAGTACCACGAAAATCATCTTACCACGAAGGGACAATTCCTTCAGCAGATCCATGATATTCTCCGAATCGCGCGATGATAATCCGGAGGTAGGTTCATCAACAAATAAAATAGTTGGTTCCCGTAACAGCTCCAGCCCGATGTTAACGCGTTTGCGCTGACCACCGCTGATTGTTTTTTGTAATGGAGATCCGACTTTTAAATTTCTGATTTCGCTCAGGCCCAGTTGAACAATCACTTTCTCGACCTTCTCGCTTATATCCAACTTGTCATACTGACCAAAGCACAAGCGGGCAGCATAGTAGAGGTTTTCAAAAACAGTAAGGTCTTCCATGAGCAAGTCATCTTGCGGGATGTACCCCACCACGCCTTCAACTTTCTCGGGATTTTTATGAATATCGATTCCGTTGATGAGCACGCGACCGCTCGAGGGCTCCTCTGCTCCATTCAGTACGTTCAACAGGGTTGACTTACCGGAACCGCTGGCACCCATAATTCCGATCAGCTTTCCCTCGTGCTCAGCGATGTTAATATTCTGCAAGGCAGCTTTACCGGATTTGAAATGATAGAACAAGTGGTCAGCCGTAAAGGTGATTTTACTTTGACTTTCTTCCACCAGAAATTTCCCGATGATGTCACTGTAATAGATCGATTCAATCTTATCTCCACGAATGGTACTACCCGTGGGGAAAACATCAATTCTTCGGCTCTTCAACGGAATGCTGTTGAGATAAATGACGGAAATACCCAAGTACTTGATGAAATAAGTCTCCGACATTTTCAGAATGGCAATTAACCCCGTCATGTTTTTTTCTACGATCCGAGGACCCGGATGTACCTTTCCATTGACCCCATCGTATCCTTC
>DASTYM010000308.1:0-13382 GCA_035764995.1 Cyclobacteriaceae bacterium
CAATTTCTTCAGCACGTTCGTAAAGAACTAGATGTAAAGAATAAGCACAATAGGAAATCTATTGAGCGGATTGCCTCATCTTACGGAATCACCGATAAATCAGAAGTAAAAGAATACACTGAACTTGCCATCGTACTAAAAGCGAGAAGCATTTCACTTTCATCATTATCTATTGAAGATAAGTATTGGAGAATCGTTGAGCTTTACAAAAGCCAGGTTAATATTTCTCACCGCACAAGCCAGAGTATCTTATTGCAACAATACAGTACTCCGGCACCCATTTCATTTCTTGCCGGAATTTTCACCAACGCAGAACGGAACGTTTCAGTGTTTGAACCTTCCGCTGGAAATGGTCTGCTTACCATTGCTGCAAATCCTTCCAGAGTAATTGTCAATGAAATTGATGAGCTAAGAAGATCGAACTTAGCTGACCAAGGTTACAGACAAGTATTAAATCAAGATGCCACAAATCCTTTCAACGGTTTCAAAAAGAAATTTGATGCAGTCATAACGAATCCTCCGTTCGGGCTTTTAGATAAGGAAGTTAAGTACGAGACTTTTAGCATTGAAGTACTCGATCACTTAATGGCCTTGCGTGCCTTGGATTGCATGAAGGATAATGGTAAGGCTGCAATCATTATTGGAGGGCATACACGCTATGACAAGAAAGGAAGAATTCAAAAAGGAAAGAACCGATTCTTTTTTAACTACCTCTTCAGCAGATACAATGTGGTAGATATTATTCCCATTGATGGTTCCAAACTCTATTCCCGTCAAGGAACTTCGTTCGATACGAGGTTGATGCTGATTGATGGACGAAAATCTCAACCCTCCGGTGCAGCTCCTTTAAGAAATGCAGAACGGGATGCAGTAGTTGATTCCTTTGAAGAGTTGTATGAGCGTGTTATGAGCGTAACAACACCAAGACAAGAATTTATAATGACAAAAATTGAATTAGAAGCTCAGGCACTTGCCCTGGAGCTTGAATTAATGAGCTTCGATGAACTCGGTATGCCATACACTCCTGCATCAAGCAGTTGCTTTGTTCTCAATACGGTAGTGCCTGATTCAATGGGCTTCGAAACCCACAGTGCATTGCAGAGAATTAAGGAAGCAGTAGGTGGTGATATAGACGAGTATGTACGAATCAAGCTTAACTACCGAAGCAATGTAGAACTGTGCAAAGCTTTATCAGCCGAACAAATTGATGCAGTGGCGATGTCAATCTACAACATTGAAGAGCGAGGCGTTGGAATGATTATCGGAGACCAAACCGGAATTGGTAAAGGTCGAATTGCCGCATCTATTATTCGTTATGCAGTTGAGCAAGGAGTTCAACCCGTCTTCATTACTGAGAAGGCAAATCTGTTCTCTGACATCTACCGTGATTTGTCTGCAATAGGTTCTTCGCACCTCGTTCCTTTCATTGTCAATGGTCGTGAGAGTAAGACCGACATCAAAGATGAAGATGGGAACATCATCTACCAGGCACTTCCGGCAGCAGACCAAAACAGAATATTTGAAGGACAACGTATACCGCGAAACTTTCATTTTGTGGTAGCCACTTACTCACAGTTTAATTCGCCAGATAAGAAACCAACAAAACCTGCATTCTTAAATGCGATAGCAGAAGACAACATTGTCATCATGGATGAGGCTCACAATTCATCCGGCTCTGGTAATACAGGAAACTTCATGCAGTCTGCCTTATCTAAATCGAGAGGTGTGGTTTTCTTGTCGGCAACCTTCGCCAAGCGTCCTGATAACATGCCCATCTATGCGATGAAGACTTCCATTCGCGATGCGAGCATGACAAGAGATGCGCTGATTGAAGCAATTACTAAAGGTGGAGTGGCCTTGCAAGAAATCCTGGCGAGTCAGCTTGTAGCCGAAGGTCAGATGATACGAAGAGAGCGTTCATTCGAAGGAGTGGAGGTAAACTACATTACCCTTGAGGATAAAGAGCAAGAGCATAAAGCCATTGCAGACAATATCACTTCCATCATTCGGGACATCATCAAGTTTCAAACTACCTATGTGGATGAGATTGTGGAAGAGCTTGATGACCTTGCAGTAGCTGAGGGAAAGCAAGTAGAGATTCGCGAAGGAACATCACAAGCTGGAGTTGATAACCTGCCATACTTCTCCAAAGTGTTCAATGTGATTAATCAAATGCTTTTCAGCATCAAGGCGGAAGCAGTTGCCGAAAGAGCTATCGCACGATTGAAGGAAGGTAAAAAACCAGTGATCGCTTTTGCCAGCACAATGGGAAGCTTCATTGAACAGATGGAGAATGATGCCGGTCTTGCTGTTACAGATGGAGACACCATCAATGCAGATTTTTCAGTTGTTCTTCAAAAGGGCTTAGATGGGATTTTAAGATACACGGAAACCGACACGGATGGTCAGAAGGTTTTCAAGAAGTTTGAAATCTCGGAATTCCCCTTGGAAGCACAAGCTGAGTACTTCCGCATAAGCGAACGAATCAAAGAAGCATCCACTGGAATAACCATTTCTCCCATTGACGTGATTGTTCGAAAAATCACTGAAGCTGGATTCAAAGTGGCCGAGGTTACGGGTCGTAAGTATGAGCTTCAGATAAACCCCAGGACAAACAAGGCATTGGTGATGACACGTAAGCGTGTAAATACAAACGATGCCTTTCGTCAATTCAACAACAATGAAGTCGATGTTCTCTTAATCAATCAGTCAGGAAGTACGGGGGCTTCCGCTCATGCCATTGTAACTCCAAAAGTTTCGAAGGATAAAGTGAAGCAAAGGGTAATGATTGTATTGCAAGCAGAGCTTGACATAAACACAGAGGTTCAGAAACGTGGACGGATAAACCGCACCGGACAAATTTTTAAACCTATCTACGATTACGTTAACTCTGCCATTCCCGCTGAGAAGCGATTGATGATGATGCTTCAGAAGAAATTGAAATCGTTGGATGCAAATACGACCTCCAATCAAAAGTCATCTACGAAAATTCTGGATGTCCCTGATTTTCTAAACAAGTATGGAGACAGGATTGTAGCCGAATACTTAAAGGAAAATGTCGAGGTAAATATGCTACTCGATGATCCCTTGGGTTTGTCAACACGCGAAGTAGATGGAGCAGAATTAGAAGATGCTGCGCACAGAGTTTCTGGAAGAGTCGCAGTACTATCAACACTCATGCAACAAGACTTTTATAATGAAATCGCTAACCGCTACAGTGAGTATGTAGAGTATCTCAAACAGATAGGTGAGTACGACCTAGAAGTGGAGGCGATGGATCTTCAGGCAGAGACACAATCTTCCAGAACCGTGATTGTTGGCAAAGGCGGAACAAGCGAGTTTGGTGATGATAGTATTTTGGAAACAGTGATGGCCAACGTCCTCAAGAAACCATTCTCCATGCAGGAGTTAAGCAACCTACTTGCAGAATCACTCCAGGGAAAAGACGGAAGAGAATTGCAAAAGGAAGTGAAGCTTGAATATGAAGGCTACATGGAGGCGCAGCTTCAAAAAGAGATAGCGGATAATGTGGCGTACTATGAAGACCTCATGCAAAAGGTTCCTCAAGAGAAGAAGATTCAAAAACTTGGTGAGAAAGGTAATGCTGCTGAAGCACAAGAGACGATTAAAGCCAGAACCACTGAGCTTCAAAAAGCAATGAATGATTCCGAGGAGAAGATAAAACGCTCATTCAATAATCGCAGACAGTATCTCGAATCCATTTTCACTTCCTTCTATGTAGGGCGAAATCTGAACTATCCAGTAAGCAGCTATGAGGGGGGTCAGGAACTTGTACCTGCTGTCTTCCTGGGTTTCATCATTGATAGGAAAAAGAAGAACCCGTATGCGCCAAGTTCTATGCGTCTTCGCTTTGCATTGGCAAGCAGTAACAAGTACATCGCCATTCCAGCAAGCTACGCACAAGATGTAAGGGTAATCATTGGTGCAAGTGTCGGATTACCGCACCTTGAAAAGGAATCACTTTTAGCGAAATGGGAGGCCTCAATTAAAGAGAGTACGGTTGACAGAAAAATACGGCACATCATAACTGGAAATGTGCTTCAAGCTTTTAGTGCCTACAAAGGAAAACTTGTGAGCTATACTACGATTGATGGAGGAATCAAGAAGGGAATCCTAATGCCGGAATATTGGGAGCCAGGAAATGATGTTGGGCAAAAAACAGTGGTGCCCATTTCCAGGGCAATGAAAATCATCAGGTCTTTAACGATTGGAGCAAGTATCACAACAAAGAATGGTGTATCCATTTTCCGGCAGCCTGGGAAATTCAAGATTGTAGTTTCATCATCACGGTCAAAAGGTGGTGATACATACCTTGATCCTGACCTCTTAAAGATTGTTGACGGAAACAACTTTGAAAAGATTTCTGACCGAATGACGGCATCATTGGGTGAAGGTAGAATCGATGAATTTGTCAATGTACTTCAGGAGAAGTTCAACGATAGTGTTTCGCTTAGTCCTCCACAGTATGAAGTAATCAAAGGAGAGATTCCGAAAAAGGAACCAAGGACAAAGCCTACTATCGTGATGCTCCCTAAACAATCACAATCTGAAATGGAGCAATTGGAGCTTGAAGCTCTTGCTCTTGAACTCGAATTAGAACTATTAAACTTTGCAGCGTAATGATAACGGCTAGTAATTATTTTATTGAAGTGGAGCGGATCGGTGTAGAGACTTTGCCGGAAACGCTAAAGAAGGGACATGACCTGGTTGTGAAGAGTACATCCAATGGAACGAATTGGGCGAACTATCAAAACAGCGAAGGCATTAAGAAAGTGATAGACCTGTATTTTCAAAAACTGAATGAGTATGCAAATACAGTAAGTCCGAAAAGCATAACCCCTGAGCCATCGAAGGCGAAAAAACCTCCAGTCAAAAAAACTGAACAAAAGGCGAAGGCGAAAACAGTTAAGGAGACTAAAGAGCCAAAGAATGTAAAACAAGTTGAACATATCCGTGAGGAGGTGAAGTTTATTAAAAGGTATGTCGGGTTACACAGCAAGGTTAAGTCACCCAATGCGATACTTGCTTTCATCAAAGCCTTGCAGCGTTCCATCGTTCAAAAGCTCATCCGCAAAACCTCACCATTGTCGGAAGAAATTGAAATGATTCAGAACAAACTTGTTCAGGCTTATAACAAGATGAAGGGCGATGAATCTTTTGCGATCAATGATAAAGACCTGAATCATTTGGTAGCAATCGCGGGTGGTGAGAAAGTGTATCAGTCGATTACCGCCATTAAACGCTACATCGGCCTCCAAGGAAAAGATGACCAAAAGAAGATAAATGATTTCATCAAGTACTTGGAGAACCTGGTTGATAAGAAGAAGCTTACCAAAGATGATCCCTATGCCGATAAAGTAAATGCTATTTACAAAAGCCTACGACAACGGTCGAGTACTAAAGTATCTATATCAAAAGCTGAACTAAATGGTTTGGAAGGAATCATAAAAGCTTGTGGATGCAAAAATGAGGTAGGCAGAATCTATGACACTGGCGGGAAAAAGCTAAGGCCATGCAAGAGTAAAACCTACTCCGATGCAAGTCGTGGAGCTTGTTCGCACAATAGGGGACTCAGTGGAGTACTAACTGCGGAAGAAATGGCAACCCGTAAACTTGACTTGCTCAATTTCTTTTCATTCTGGCATTCCCTGTTCGGAAATCCGGCAAGGAACTTCACCATGATGTTTCATGGAGAGCCGCACAATGGGAAAACCATCTTCCTGCTAAAGCTTGCGCAATACCTTGCTGAGAATTTCGGTGATGTGCTTTACGTTTCATCGGAAGAATTTGCTTCGCCAACCATGACTAAGAAGGTGAACGAATTTTTGAATCCTCTGCCATCAAGGTTGCACTTCGCTGAAAACTTGCAAGACCCCGACCTTTCGGATTATCAGTTTATCATTCTCGATTCAGTGAATGACCTCGGATTGAAAATCAATGCATACAAAGAGCTTCGAAAGGAGCATCCGGACAAAGCATTCATCTTTATCCTTCAGCATACCAAAGCCGGAGATTTCAAAGGTGGAAAAGATTGGGAGCATATCGCAGAGATAGCTGGTGAGGTACATAAAGGTGTGGTAAACATTACCAAGAACAGGTATGCACCAAAGAGCACTTTGGATTTTTTCCGACAATTCGGCATCCAATGGCAAGAGCCAATGACCAAGCAAAAATTAAAACCTTATCCAATCAATGGCGACATGACCACTAAGGATAGTCAGCATTACTAAACAGAATTATCTAACAATTAAACATACAAACATGGAGGCAAGTGAAGTTGGTAAAAAGCCAGCTATCGGAGGATTTTTGTCTAAAATTCTCGGAGCTGGTGTAAAGGAGACAGTCGATTCCATAGGAAATGCGATTGACAAAATCGACAAATCAGATGAGAAGCTTGAGCTTCAATTGAAGTACAAGGAACTTCTCATGAACATGGAAGGAGCTTGTATTGATTATGAAAGCAAGCTCCTGGATACGAAATCAAAAATCATTGAATCAGAGACAAAAGGTGAAAGCTGGTTGCAACGGAACTGGAGACCGATACTCATGTGCATCTGCATGTTTATAGTTTTCAATAACTACGTGCTTGTGCCATACTTCAACCTTCCTGTAACTACTCTTGATGACCACATCTGGAGTTTGATGGACTTGGGTGTTGGAGGTTATGTAGCAGGTCGTTCATTGGAAAAAATCAGCGAAAACCTTGGGCCTGTTCTCTTTAATGTGAGAAAAAGGAAAAAATAATTTTGGAAGTGGTTTGTAGGTATATATTTAAGGAGCCAAAGAATGGGTGTGGTGGGATTGAAGTCTTCGCGGTGGACTCCGGAGAGACTTAGACAATTTAAAGGATTTGAAAACTTTAGTGATGAGGAAGCAGAAAGAGCAATAGATACAATAGAAAGACTGGCTCGCATCTTGCTTTCAATTCACATGAAAAACTATCAAGAAAATGGAAAATTTGAAAATTCTTCAAAACTTCGGGAAGGGTCAAAAGAAAATCAAGAGTGGTAGTAAGAATGCAATTATTTATACGCGAGTATCAAGCAAAGAACAAACGGAAAATTTGAGTCTTGAAGTTCAGCTAAAAGGGTGTGAACAATTTGCCATCAAGAACTCATTACAAGTGAAAGGAAGATTTGGAGGAACATACGAGAGTGCTCAGACAGATGAAAGAAATGAGTTCAAGCGAATGGTCAACTTCGCAAAAAATTATAAAGAAGGAATTGCTTACATCGTTGTTTACAGTCTGGAAAGATTTAGCCGCACAGGTGAAAATGCAATTTGGTTATCAAGGCAATTAAGAGAGTTGGGAATTACAATTGTTTCAGTTACTCAACCAATTGATACAAGTAATCCTTCAGGAGTATTACAACAAAACATTCTTTTCTTATTCAGTCAGTACGACAATGATTTAAGACGTCAAAAGTGTATCGCTGGAATGAAGGAGAAACTCATGAGAGGCGAATGGGTTGGTGGTGCCCCTGTAGGATACTCCTATGATCGTTCAGACAGCAGAGTTCAAAAGATTGTGATCAACGAACAGGGGAAGTTGATACGTAAAGCTTTTGAAATGAAAGTCCACGAAAAGCTTTCAAACACAGAGATCGCTGAACGACTTTGGAAGCGCGGATTAAAACTTAGCAGAAAGAGAATCTCGGAAATATTAAGGAATCCATTTTACTGTGGATTCCTTTCTCATTCTTTATTGGAAGGACAAGTTGTAAAGGGAAACCATGAGCCTATTGTTTCCGAGAAAGTCTTCTTTCAGGCAAATGAGGTTATTAAAGAATCTAAAGCCAATCTTTCAGGATACAAGCATAAAAAGGAAAACGATAATGTTCCTTTAAAGCAATTTGTTTATTGCGCAGAGTGTGGCACTCCGTTTACTGCTTATATCGTTAAAAGTAAAAAGCTATATTACTATAAGTGTAATAAGATAGGATGTAAGTGTAATAAAAGTGCCAAGCATCTTCATGCTCGTTTCCAAGAGCTTTTATCAGCATTCCAAACAAATGAATTGTGGGTGCCCGTATTACGAGATAAAATTCTTGAACAGTATGAGGAAGTAGTTAAAGAGAATGCTTCAGGCAATAAGGAAATAAAAACTAAACTAACAGAACTAAAACAGAAGCTTGAAAAAGTTGAGGAAAGATTTGCGTATGGTGAAATCGATAGAACGATTTATGAGAAGATTTCAGAAAAATTAAAAGCTGAATTAACGGACTTAGGCAATGAAATTGAAAAGTCGTCTTTGATTTTATCGAACCCATTAGACCAGGTGAATAAAGCACTTGAAATCATGTCAAATTTGGTGAATTTGTGGCTTTCTGCTGGGTCTAAGGAGAAGAAGAATATCCAAAATCTACTCTTTCCGAAAGGATTATTGTATGATCGAAAAATAGACCATTATCGAACCGATGAGATCAATCCAGTGCTAGCTCTAACTTACTCATTCTCAGAGTCGCTAAGACAAAATAAAAAAGGACAGGAAGGAAAAATTCCTCACCTGTCCGCTTTGGTAGCTCCGGTAGGAATCGAACCTACATCCTAAGTTCCGGAAACTTATATTCTATCCATTGAACTACGGAGCCAAATAAGACTCTATACTACAGAGCCATCCGATGAATCGGGATGGCAAAATTAAGGAAACAAGTCTATCTAAAAAATAAGGCCAAATCCTCCTGATTTATTGGGAGCAGGTTCACATCAAATTTGTTGACAATCATGTTCATGATTGGATCGTTCTTGATTTTTTGAATGATCCTTCCTGTCTGATGGCTGTCATACCCCATCACCATTTGGTCGGTTAGTTTCAGATGCTTCACGGCAAAAAAGAACCCTGCGATAACGTAGGGCCCAAAAGGTGTATGCGGGATATCAAAAGAAGTTCCCGTCATATTGAAAAGGGTATTGGGAATATAATCTCCTGAGTGTTCAATACCCTTCAGTTTCATATAATAGTTTGCTGCAACTATTCTCGAAGATAGCCGCGGATCAGCCATACTCAATAAACCGGCCATCGGTTTTTGCTTTTGTGACTGTGCGATGAGCGACTCCTTTGCATTGCGTTCGTTCTCCACATGATTACGAACGTACGCCTGCACTGTATCCCAAAATTCTACTTCAGGTTCACCATCATCTACACGAATAAGGGAGTGGATGGAGTAATCCATAATACCACACGTGATCTGAATGTCGAGTATTTTCATATCAGGATCATTGGCAATCGCTTTCTCCAACAAAGTTCGCTGATGACGCGGGTGTGTGCGCAACAGATCAATGCTGGCAATCCAGTCGCCTGCCAGGTAACCATCATAGGCATACACCTCCTTTAACAAAAGTTTCAACTTAGTATCATTATGAATGCGGATTCGTTTACCCTTTACCTCAATTTCGGGCTTCTCCTCTACAATCATTTGTTCAATTTCTACCCCTAATGAAGAGGCTCCCAGCATACCACAATTCAGTGGTGAGCCATCTACAATTTTCAAGTCGTGCACGTGGCTAACGTAACTGTCATTCGAGTCCTCGGTTAGGTGAGCGTGTGTTTGGATGTGCACGTAATAGCTCATGGGTACACTTAAGTCAGTAGTATTACGTTGTGCTTGTTCAAAAGTACGCTTGATGTCCATCACCACATCCGGTGTTACAAATGAGCCGGCCGCACGAATAGTGTGCATTTCTACATCAATTCCCCGCTTTTCTTTAAAATCTGCGATGGTATCATTCACCGCATCTAATTGAACCTGACTCAGGTCACGTGCATCGGCACAGCCGATCAGAACATGTACTTGTTTTTCTTTCATTTTCCGTAGCCGTTTAAGAAAAATTGATCTGCGAGTATACAAAATTTATGTTTGATCTCTTGATATGATCGAACAGCAGCGCACACAACGCAACATTCGAAAAATTTTCTTCGCAAGATTTTTTTCAACTTACAGTTTCACTTGAACACGATCGATGAAAAGTACTCACATGCAAAAAAAACCATCAAAACTTTGGAATTTAAAAATGAAGTGGTAACTTAACAGCAGTTTTAACTTAATGTTTAACTAAAATCTAAAACGCTATGGCAAAGAAAGCGAAGAAGGCAGCTAAGAAAAAAGCTGCTAAGAAGAAGAAGTAAGTTGATCCTTGATCAACAAGACAAAAAAAGCCTCGACCAAGTTGGGGCTTTTTTGTTTATCTGCGAAGCAGTGAGTAGAAACGCAAAATCTTTAATGGAAGAGCCGTTAAAAGTTGGTGCTTTGAATTTTATAGTGGCGATCGCTTTTGATTTCTACCAACAAAAACAATTCTTAATCAATGGTTACCAATTTATCAAATCGGTCAATAAAGCCTCGGATCAAGTCTAAGTCATAAAGTTTAACGAATGGTTCTATGAAAATAACGATGGTTGTTTTTGCGATTCTGCTAACTACTTACTATAGTGGTTATGGCCAAAGTACTGACGCAACATTACACTGGCTGAACGATGTTAATGAAGTACAAGCGCTGTCAAAGTCAACGGGCAAACCAATTTTTGCATTTTTTACAGGAAGCGATTGGTGCGCTTGGTGTAAGAAGTTACAGGCGGATGTCTTCGCAAAACCCGAATTTAAAAGCTGGGCAAGTGAGGAGGTTGTATTACTGGAATTAGATTTTCCTGCGAGAAAGACTCTTCCCGAAAACTTAGTTAAACAGAATCAGGCAATGAAGAACTTCTTTAAAATCAGCGGGTTTCCGACCGTGTGGTTATTTTGCCTAAATAAAGACCAGACGAAGGAAAATAATTTCATAATAAGTCCCTTTGGTTCATTAGGATACCCAAAAGACCCTGTTCTTGGTCAAGAAGAAGATAAATTTTTGGAATTGGCCAAAGCGATCGTTGCCGATCGAACCTGTCAATAAAACCAAATCGATCTGCCATTACCTTGCCTCAATGAAATGTCAGCACGGCCAGGATAACGATCGTTATTCCGAGAAAAAAGTTAAGCATCCCCAAGGGTTTGACCTTCATGAGAACGGCAGGGTTATTTTCTCTTTTTGATTTGTTCACTAAAAACAAAATCCGGGAAACCGAAAGCAATAACACACCAACCAGGCTAAGTTTTGCAATTAGAAATGGCATCTCCCCAAGAACTTTCCAAAATGGCGTGATTAACGCAAAACCCGATAAGAGCAATAAACCGAGCCCAATCTGACCCATGCGTCCGAGGATCAAGAGCTTGGCCATAAAATTTCCCCTTTCGGCAGGCTCAAGTTTAGCTGCAACTGAACCCAGAAAAAAATTTGCAAATCCTGCACCCAAGGCCATCGCCAATCCAATAAAGTGAATAACCAACATGAGTTCGCGCATATGATTCAAGTTTGGCATTAAAAATAATTAATATCTCTCTACTATAATACGAACAGGATTGAAGAAAATGGACAGTCTGGCTTCTCTCTCTCGGATTATTTTTTGATGAATTTTTGACCCATTATTCTGATCTCTGAGCGGTTGGTGGGGCGCTAACGGTTGTAGGTCGAAGAATACATGAATGGTACTCTATCAAAGAGTAAGTTTCAGTATATTTAAAGAGTGGGTCAATGTTGATCTACGTTCTTGAATAGAATTCATAAAACTGAAATTATGGCATCCATCAATTTGAATGTAAACGGGAAAAATCAAACGGTCGATGTTGACCCAAGCACCCCCGTGTTGTGGGTTTTGCGCGACCACCTGAACCTGGTCGGAACAAAGTTTGGCTGTGGGATGGCCCAATGTGGAGCCTGTACTATTTTGTTTGAAGGCAGTGCAGTTCGCTCGTGTCAGCTTCCGGTATCTGCAGCTGAAAATAAGGAAATAACGACCATCGAGGGTCTTTCCGAAAACGGAGATCACCCTGTGCAAAAAGCCTGGTTAGAAATTGACGTTCCGCAATGTGGATATTGCCAGGCCGGCCAAATCATGAATGCAGTTTCGTTACTCAACAGCAATCCTCATCCAACAGATGAAGAAATTGAAGCTGCCATGAATGGAAACATTTGCCGTTGTGGCACCTACGTACGCATTAAGGCAGCAATCAAAGCAGCAGCCAACACAACTCAATCTTAATTGTAGCAACATGACTATCGTAAAAACATCCATAGGAAGGAGATCTTTTTTGAAGGTAACCATTACCGCTGGCGGAGGTTTGGTGTTAGGATTCAACGGTTTGATTTCCTGCACCAACAAATCGGAGGAGGAAATTCTGGCATTACCAAAAGAGTGGTTTGAAATCAACGGCTACCTGAAAATTGGTGATAATGGAGTGGTAACAATTATGTCGCCTAATCCTGAAATCGGGCAGAACGTGAAAACTTCCATGCCGATGCTGGTGGCAGAAGAATTGGACGTTGATTGGAAGAATGTAATTGTAGAACAGGCACCTCTTAACACAAGCATCTTCACAAGACAATTGGCTGGCGGAAGTCAATCGATCAGTCAGAGTTGGAAAGGAATGAGAACAGCCGGAGCAACGGCCCGCCAAATGCTGAAGGAAGCAGCCGCTGCTGAATGGAAGGTTCCCGTAAATGAAATTACAACAGAGTTAGGGGTATTAACTCACCAAGCTTCCGGCAAGTCTATAAGTTATGGTGAGATCGCCTCAGCTGCGTCTAAAATTCCTGTACCGAAAGAAGTTGCACTCAAGGATATTAAAGACTTCAAAATTATCCGGACACCACGCAAAAATGTTGACGGTTTAAAAATTGTTACAGGCAAACCACTTTACGGATTAGATTATAAGAAGGAGGGGATGCTTATCGCGATGGTTGCTCAACCTCCTGCCTTCGGTATGAAACTAAAAAGTGTTGATGATTCAGCAGCCAGATCAATGCCGGGCATCAAAGATATTTTTACAATCAAAACGTATGGCGATGATTTTGCCAGACAATGGTGTGACCAGGGTTCCTTTAATGATCTTGTTGTTGTCGTAGGAAATACAACCTGGGAAGTAATGTCGGCCCGAAAAGCATTGAAGTTGGAGTGGGAAACGTTTAGCGATTACAATCAAACATTTTCTACGTTCCAGGGTGGAAGTGAATCAGTGAAAGTTCCCGGTGGTTTAGAGAACTCAACCAGGCACGCTCAGCAGATGAGTGAACTTTCTGTAAAACTTGCAACGGTTTCACGCAAAGATGGCAACCCGGAAGCTGCGTTTAAAAAGGCAAAGAAAGTTGTTGAGCGAACATACACGGCCCCCTTTCTTGCTCATAATACCATGGAACCGATGAATTTTTTCGCTCATGTTACGGATGACAAGGCAGAATTAGTAGGCCCGGTTCAAACGCCTGAATACATGGAGAAGAGTGTAGCAGCTCGTTTGGGTCTACCACTGGAGAAAGTTGACATTCAAATG
>DASTYM010000309.1:0-5336 GCA_035764995.1 Cyclobacteriaceae bacterium
ACAGCCTGATCATCAGTCAATCGCAAGAGTCATTTAAGAAAGAAATTGCCAGCGTTACCACCATGTTTAACAGTCGCATTGACGGCATGATGATCTCGCTCGCGTACGATACCAAGGATACTGACCATTTCGAAGATCTGCTGCGCAAACAGATTCCATTGATTTTTTTCGACCGCGTAATCGAACACCCAAGTTGCACCAGCATCGTGATTGACAACAAGCGTGCAGGTTATGAAGCAACGATGCACTTGATCGAACAAGGCTGCAAGCGAATTGTTCATGTGGATGGAAACGTGAACCGAAACGTGTATGCCGATCGCCTTGATGGATACAAACAAGCTCTTCATGACAGTGGAATCGGCTTTGACCCTACCCTCGTGATCGATAACAAGCTTACTGATCTCACCAGCTCAGAAGCTGCCCAGGTTATATTGAATATGAAAAAACTTCCAGATGGAATCTTCACCGCCAACGATACCTCAGCTGTAGCTTGTATTCGCGAGTTAAAGGCGGCTGGATTAAAAGTACCGGAGGATATAGCGGTTGTTGGATTCAATAACGACCCTATTTCAAAAGTGATAGAACCTAATCTTACTACCATTGATTATCCCGGACAAGAGATGGGCGAGATTGCAGCTACCACCTTGATCAATAAATTAAAGAAACAACCGACCGGAAATCTGAATACCATCGTGCTTCGGCATAAACTTATCGTTCGTGAATCTTCTTTGAGAAACGGGAAAATTTAAAACACAAATCCCTGTTCTGGCATGAAAAAAAACCTTTCCATTTTCCTGTTGCTCTTTATTTTACAAACTGCACTGGCAGAAAATGGTTACAGGCTTTGGCTGCGATACGATCTGATTGAAAACACACAAACACGAAACGAATATCTCCAGCAAATTAAGTCGATACTGGTTGATGGAAACTCTCCTACCCTGACCATCGCTAAAAAGGAATTGATCGATGGACTGAATGGTCTTTTAGGAACTCGCATTTCTGCCTCCAATAATCCTGGTGACAACGCATTACTTCTGTGCGGTACTGTTAATTCAAGCGCGATCAAAGCCCTTAATCTGGGAACAGACATTAGCGACATCAACCGGGAAGGATTTATTATAAAATCGCTCTCCATCAATAAAAAAAAGGTAATTGCAATTGTAGGCAAGGAAGACATCGGGGTTTTGTACGGAGCGTTTCATTTTCTGCAATTACTTCAATCGAATAAAAGCATCACAAATCTTGCTGTAACCAGTTCACCCAAAATCAAATTGCGTGTCCTGAATCATTGGGACAACCTCGATCGAACCGTTGAACGCGGGTACGCAGGTTTTTCTCTTTGGGATTGGCAGAAACTTCCGGAATATATTGATCAACGCTACATCGATTATGCTCGGGCAAATGCTTCTATCGGGATTAACGGCACTGTTCTTACCAATGTGAATGCAAATGCACTTGTACTTTCTCCAAACTACCTGAAGAAGGTTACAGCGTTAGCCAATGTGTTTCGTCCCTACGGAATTAAAGTATATCTGACAGCCCGCTTCAGCGCGCCAATCGAACTTGACAAACTCCCCACAGCCGATCCGCTTGACCCAACTGTTCAACAATGGTGGAGGGACAAGACCAAAGAAATTTATTCACTCATTCCCGATTTTGGCGGTTTCGTAGTGAAAGCCAATTCAGAAGGTCAACCTGGGCCGCAAAATTACGGTCGCTCACATAAAGATGGCGCCAATATGTTGGCGGATGCTGTACAACCTTACAACGGTGTAGTGATGTGGCGTGCCTTTGTGTATGACGATAAAGTTCCTGACGATCGTGCCAGGCAAGCGTACAATGAATTTAAACCGCTGGATGGTACGTTCAGAAAAAATGTTTTGATCCAGGTAAAAAATGGAGCCATCGACTTTCAGCCACGTGAGCCTTTTCATCCATTATTTGGTGCGATGCCACAAACTCCTTTAATGATGGAGTTTCAACTTACGCAGGAATACCTGGGCTTCAGCACACATTTGGTTTACCTCGCTCCTCTTTTTAAGGAAACGCTTGATTCGGATACTTATTCAAAAGGGAAAGGCTCAACGGTTGCAAAAGTAATTGATGGATCACTCGATCAACATGAGTTTTCCGGTATTGCTGGTGTAGCAAATATTGGAACCGATATGAATTGGTGCGGGCATCCTTTTGCCCAATCAAATTGGTTTGCTTTCGGCAGATTGGCCTGGAATCCCGAACTCACATCGGAACAGATTGCTGATGATTGGATTCGTTTGACTTTTTCCAATAAAAAAGAAGTTGTTGAGCCTGTGAAATCAATGATGCTGGCATCACGCGAGATTACGGTCAACTATATGACCCCGCTTGGCCTTCATCACATTATGGGATGGAGCCATCACTATGGCCCTGGTCCGTGGATAAAAGATAAACATCGTGCTGACTGGACATCAGTTTATTATCACAAAGCAGACAGTTTAGGAATTGGATTCAATCGCACAGCTTCCGGTAGCAATGCCATTAATCAATATAGTAAACCGGTAGCAGATCTGTTTTCATCAACCCAAACATGTCCTGAAAAATATTTATTGTGGTTTAATCACGTATCGTGGGATTATAAGACACAGTCTGGAAAAAGTCTTTGGGATGCATTGTGTTATTCCTACTACAATGGAGCAGACTCCGTTGTCTGGATGCAAAAAACATGGAACTCATTGGAAGGAAAAATTGATCCCGACAGGTTCAAGCAGGTTAAGATGTTGTTAAACATTCAACACGATGAAGCTGTGTGGTGGAGAGATGCCTGTGTCCTGTATTTCCAGACATTTTCGAAAAGACCAATTCCATCCGGCCTTGAAAAACCTTTGAACACTTTAGATTATTATATGAAACTCTCCTACCCTTATGCACCCGGCATCCGGCCACAATGGTAGAACATAAAACGCGATGAGCATGGAACAGAAAATTGCAATTGTAACGGGTGGGTCGTCAGGCTTGGGATACGCAACCGCTAAAAAGTTTACTGAGAATAACATTTTTACGTTTGTTATCGGGCGTGACGTAGAGAAATTAAAAAAGGCATGTTCAGAATTCGGGAAAAATTCCGAGGCGGTCGTTTTTGATGTGACGCAGTTAGATAAAATCCCTGCACTCGTTAAAAGACTGGCTGATCAAAAAGGAAGAATCGATATCCTCGTTAACAATGCGGGTATCAATCAGAAGAAGCCACTGGTCGATGTTACAGATGAAGAGTTTCAGAAAATAATTCACACGAATGTGAACAGTGTTTTCAGTTTTTCTCGCGAAGTTTCTAAACTGATGATCGCGCAAAAAAGCGGATGCATCATTAATATCAGCTCCATGGCAGCTCAGTATGGTTTGCCGGGAGTGATTTCTTACACTGCTTCCAAAACAGCCATCGATGGAATGACAAGGGCAATGGCAGTAGAACTTTCTCCGCTGGGAATTCGTGTGAACAGCATTGCACCTGGCTTTATCTTTACCAAGATGTCGTCCGCTGCGCTGGACAACGATCCGCAACGCAAACAAAAGGTGCTGTCGCGTACCCCCATGGGTAAATTAGGTATGCCTGAGGATGTTGCCAACACGGCTTACTTTCTCGCTTCAGATGAATCTTCATTTTTAACCGGAACCGTTATCCCTGTGGATGGCGGAAACTCAATTGGTTTTTAATTATGAGTCAGCAGCGTATAAACGTTTTTATGGAGCAAACCATGCGGTGGTTCGGACCGAATGACCCTGTGAGTTTGAGTGATATCAGACAGGCTGGCTGCACTGGCGTTGTTACGGCACTTCACCAAATACCTGTTGGGGACATATGGACCATCGATGAAATCAACAAACGAAAAAAAGTAATTGAAGATGCCGGCCTTACCTGGACGGTGATTGAAAGTCTGCCCGTTCACGAAGACATCAAAAAGCAAACCGGAGACTTTAAACTTTATATTGAAAATTACAAAACCAGTCTGCGTAATTTAGCAACTGCCGGTCTCAAAGTAGTGACCTACAATTTTATGCCCATCCTCGACTGGCTGAGGACCGATATTTCATATGTGTTGCCCGATGGAAGCAAAGCTCTCTATTTTGAGCGAGCCAGCTTTATGGCATTCGATCTGTTTCTTCTGAAGAGACCTGGTGCAGAAAAAGATTATTCACAGGAAGACATCGCCAAAGCAAAAAAACGTTTTGACTCCATGTCTGAGTTTGAAAAGCAAACGCTATTCAGAAATTCACTTCTTGGATTACCTGGAAGTGATGAGAGTTTTACACCGGAACAAATCCTGACAGCATTAAAACAATACCATCACATCAATCCAACCAAGCTGAAGGAGCACCTGATCTATTTTCTGAAAGAGGTTGCTCCTGTGGCTGATCAAGTTGGATTAAAACTTGCCATTCACCCGGATGATCCACCCTATCCTATTCTGGGTTTACCACGCGTTGTAAGCACTGAAAAGGATGTACAAGAACTGTTTGATGCAGTTCCGGTTCAGGCGAACGGACTTTGTTTCTGCACAGGTTCTTTTGGCGCACGACCTGATAATAATCTTGTTGGAATGGTGCAGCGTTTAGGAGATCGCATTCATTTCCTGCACCTGAGAAACACCAAACGTGATGGTGAAGGGAATTTTTACGAAGCAGCACATTTGAGTGGCGATGCCGATATGGCATCCATCGTAAAAGAAATATTGCTCCGGATGAAGCAAACCAATCAATCGATTCCCATGCGTCCAGACCACGGACATCAAATGTTGGATGATCTCGGAAAAAAAACATATCCCGGGTACTCTGCCATTGGACGTCTCAAAGGACTTGCCGAACTTCGAGGCCTGGAGAAAGGAATCGCGAGTATGATTTCCTGATTTTCAACTATACCCTTCTCTCTCGGGAGAAGGCAAACCTCGTCAAATGAGTACACATATCACACAAGAGAAATCATTTTTAAACGATGATTTCCTGCTTCGCAATGAATTTGCAAAAATGCTCTATCACGACTACGTGAAAGGACTCCCTATTATTGATTACCATTGCCATTTACCTCCCAATGAAATTGCCAACAACCGGCAGTTTGAAAACCTGACTAAAATCTGGCTGGATGGTGATCACTACAAGTGGAGAGCCATGCGTACGTTAGGGGTTGATGAGAAATTCATAACCGGAAAAGCTCCGGACAACGAAAAGTTTGGCAAATGGGCATTTGCTGTTCCGTATACGGTTCGTAATCCACTCTATCATTGGTCACACCTGGAATTACAGCGTTATTTCGGAATTAACAAACTCATATCGCCTAAAACGGCAGATGACATCTATAAAGAATG
>DASTYM010000310.1:0-2034 GCA_035764995.1 Cyclobacteriaceae bacterium
TTGCCGCTTACAACGAAAAGCGTTTTAAGGTGTTCAAGCATCAGCGAACCGGATCACCTGCCAGAAGTTTCGAAAAAGGATTACGGCAATGTACCGGTGAATTAATTTTTTTAACCGACCAGGACGACATCTGGATGCCCGAGAAAGTGTCGCGGATGAAGCATTACCTGCAATCGTACGACCTGGTTTTAACTGACTGTTCAGTTATCAATGAACACAAAGAACAGCTGACGGATTCGTTCTTCAAAAAGCAAAAATCAAAAAAAGGCCTCATTGTGAACCTGGTTCAAAATTCATACATGGGTTGCTGCATGGCGTTCCATCGGAAAGTACTTGATAAGGCGCTTCCCTTTCCAATAGATTTGCCTGCTCACGATCAATGGATCGGCTTAATCGCTGAACGATATTACAACGTTCATTTCCTGGATGAACCTCATGTGTGGTATCGCAGACACAAGCAAAATTACTCCTTCACCGGTGGAAAGAGTTCGTTTAGCCTTTTAAAGAAAATAAATCATCGGTTAACGATGATCAATAATTTATACAATCGATAGATTATGGTTTCTGCTTCAATAGTTTCTTACAAGAATAAACCTGATGTGTTGGCGAGAACAATCGAGAGCTATTTATCAGCTACCGAAACCAGCAAGTTGTTTGTCATTGATAACTCACCTACTGATGCGGCTCGTGAAATTTGCCGTCATCCGCGTATCGAATACATTTTTAATCCATCCAATGTAGGCTATGGCCGTGCCCACAACATGGCTATTCAGGAATCAATACAAACCTCCAAATACCATCTGGTATTGAATCCGGATGTTGCTTTTGATGAACACGTACTTCGGGAGCTGATAGCCTATATGGAGAAGAATCATGATGTAGGACTTGTGATGCCTAAAATTCTATATCCTGACGGCCGTCTTCAGCCCTTGTGCAAACTGCTACCTGAGCCTCATCATCTTTTTGCGCGCAGGTTTTTAATTCCATTTAAAAAAATGCTGAACCGCATTAATCATGAGTACGAGATGCTGTTTACAGAATACAACAAGATTACCGAAGTCCCCTTCCTTTCAGGTTGCTTTATGTTGTTGCGAACACAGGCACTTCAAACAGTAGGAATGTTTGATGAGCGTTTCTTTCTTTATTTCGAAGACACCGATTTAAGCAGAAGAATCAATCAGCGTTACAGAACCATGTTCTATCCGGAGGTTTCGGTTCAACATGTGCACGAAAGAAAGTCTTACAAAAATCTGAAAATCCTGCTGTACCATATTAGCAGTTCTATCTACTACTTCAATAAGTGGGGTTGGTTTGTTGATAAAGAACGTGATGCCGTCAATCGCAAGATCTTAATTAAATATAAGGTGAATGGATATGCGAGGGAGATTAACAAGTAGTCAACTTTATTTCATCAGCTTTACCGCTGTTTTGGTTTTGCTCCCCTGGTCAATAACCTTAACGAACTATGCCCTTGGACTGGCAGTAATAACAGGCCTTTTGAGCACGACCTTCACAGAAAAAAGGACCCGCTTAAAACAAAATAAAGAAATCGTCATTTTCATAGCACTTTATTGCCTGTACCTGATCGGGTTGTTCTATTCCAGCAACATCCCTTTGGGACTAAAAAGTATTGAACAAAAACTGGTACTGGTTGTTATTCCGTTGGTTGTTGCAAGTTCTGTGGCACTTCGTGATCAGCAACGTGAATGGGCTTTGCGCTCATTTGTGTACTCCAATGGTTTATTTATTCTCACATGCATCATACTTAACCTCATTGATGTTAGTACTGGTCAGCCTTCGCACGCCAATTTCGATCCTCATACACTTTCAAAATTCAATGAACTGCACCCGGATGCAGAACCTATGTGGATGCAATTCTCCTATATCGCATTCACCAGTCCGATTTTATCAACACCGGTCTTCATTTCGATGTATTTGTCGCTCTGTGTGTTTATACTTTTCTACCTGCAGCCGTTCAAACTCAAGTATGTGTTGATTACATTGTTTTCTGTTACCATTTTATTGCTTTCTTCA
>DASTYM010000311.1:0-9157 GCA_035764995.1 Cyclobacteriaceae bacterium
TTCGGTTGCCTATGAGCCGTATTCACAGATCACCGATAAGGAAGCAGGAAGCTGGTTAACTTCGATCGAGTATAGCGATGAAGATGGAAATGGCGGACACGCTGAATACTATAATTCATTATGGTATAACCCGTTCCACATGAATATGCGTATGCCTCCTCCAAACACAGTAAGCCGTAACAAGAATGGCTATCTCCCCTACAGGGTGCCAAAAGACAGTTTGGAAATTGGAGCCAGAAGAGTAAGCCCTCTGGATACAGCTAATAACCAGATCATCCTGGCAGAAGGAAAGTTCTTGTATGAAACCTATTGCGACCATTGCCATGGTGCAAAGGGTGATGGTGAAGGTAAAGTAGCAACCGGTGTTAAGATTGACGGTGTTGATCACAGTTCATACGCTGGTGTTGCCAACCTGAAAGGTGATGCATTTAAGAATATTACAGAGGGACATATTTTCCACGTGATCACTATGGGTAAGGGACTCATGCAATCTCATGGTTCACAAATAGGAGCGGAGGATCGCTGGAAGATTGCCCGTTATGTTAAGCAATTACAGAAAGCAAAATAATCCCGATAGCTATCGGGACCGACTATAAACGAATAATTATCCAATGGCAGCTGAAGTACATTTACAGGAAGAGCGCTACACCTTTAAACCAGAGACCAAAAAATCTATTATATACCTGCTTGTGCTGGGTGTAATCCTTTTTGGAATTGGGTTAGTTCTCGCAATGAATTCTAAAGGAGGCGAATCACATGGTGAAGGCCATGCTTCTGTAGCAACAGAAAAAATGACTGCGAGCATTCAGCACGAAGCAGCTGTTGAAGCAAGTCCTGCTGCTGAGGGTGAGCATCATGAAAGCGCACCTTGGTTAAAGAGATTACGTACAACATTGTGGATGAACAACGTGTTCTTCACAGGTCTTGGAATTATCGGATTGTTTTTCGTTGCCATACAATTTGCTGCTCAGGCAGGTTGGTCAGCTGGTTTGAAAAGAGTTGGATTAGCTATGGGAAGCTGGATTCCTGTTGCAGGTATTCTCATGTTAGGACTTTGGTTCTTTGTAAAAGGAGATTTGTTCCACTGGTCACATCACGGGTTATTTGAAGCAGGTGGAGCAGAGTTTGATCCGATTATAAATAAGAAAGGAGCATTCTTCTATTGGCCACTAGCTAACGGAAGTTTTCCAGTCTTCTTCATTGGTCGTCTTGTCCTGTTCTTTGGAATGTGGTATCTCTTCTTCATCTGGATTAGAAAAGAGATGATGGCTGAAGATATCGATGGCGATTCTTCACACTGGTTAAAAGCAAGAAGCTTGTCAGCATGGTTCCTCGTATTCTTTGCAGTAAGCTCTTCAGTTTCTGCCTGGGACTGGGTAATGAGTATAGACACACACTGGTTCAGTACCATGTTTGGATGGTATGTTTTTGCAAGCTGGTGGGTAACAGGCTTGGCATTCATTACGCTGGTAGTAGTGTTCCTGAAGGACAATGGATACTTGAAAATCGTTAATGCAAACCACCTGCACGACCTTGGTAAATTTGTATTTGCGTTTTCAATCTTCTGGACATACATCTGGTTTGGCCAGTTCCTGTTGATCTATTACGCTAACATCCCTGAAGAAACTGTTTATTTCATCGAAAGGATGAAAACAAGTCCCTATAGCTGGATTTTCTTTGCGAATTTAATCCTGAACTTTGTGTTGCCATTCTTGTTACTAATGACAAGGGACGCCAAACGTCATATGGCGATGCTAAAAGTTGTTTGCCCGATTGTCATAGTTGGTCACTGGTTCGATTTCTTCAACATGGTTACACCAGGTGTGATGAAGGAGAATGGCAGCCTGGGCCTGTTGGAAATCGGAACGGGCCTGATTTTCATGTCAGTATTTGTTTGGGTAGTGTTGACCGCCCTGACGAAGATGCCGTTGTTCGGAAAGAATCACCCGATGTTAGAAGAAAGCCTTCATCACCATATTTAATTTAGAAGCGTTATGATGAATTCGATTATTGTTCTTGGTATCATATTAATCCTGGCAATCCTTTATTTGATTTTCAGGGTAAGTAGCCTCGTAAGAGTTGCGAAAGGTGGAGATAAAGAAGAGCGGGTAGACTCTGCCAATGGCATAAACGCTGCACTGTTTATTGTTTTCATAGTGGTTGGATTGACTGGATTCTTCTGGTATTCATTTGCAAATTTTAGCGGATATACCCTTCCTGTTGCTTCTGAGCATGGTGTGCATACAGATCGTGAATTTTGGGTAACAATGGCCGTGATTGTGGTGGCTTTCACCATTATCAGTATCATCATGTTTGTCTTTATTTACCAGTACCAATACAAAGAAGGACGCAAAGCAAAGTTCTTCCCGGACAACCACTATCTGGAATTAGCATGGACAATCATTCCTGCAATTGTATTGGCTGTTTTGATCTTCACAGGTTTGAGTACATGGAATGATATCACATCACCGGCTTCAAAAGAGGCCGAGGTGATCGAAGTAATTGGTCAGCAATTCGCATGGACGGCCCGCTACCCGGGAAAAGATAAAGAACTTGGTAAGGTTAACTACAAGTTGATTGATAACGTTGGAAATGAGTTCGGACTTGATCTGACGGATAATAAGACATTTGACGACTTCAAGTCTTTGGAGCTTCACCTTCCTGCTAACACTGAAATCTTATTGAAGATTCGTGCGAAGGATGTATTGCACAGTGTGTTCCTTCCTCACTTCCGGGTGAAGATGGATGCTGTTCCGGGGATGCCAACACACTTTAAATTCACGGTGACAAAAACTACTCAGGAAATGCGCGATGAGCTCGGCAACCAGGCATTTAATTATGAGATGGCCTGCACCGAAATCTGCGGAAGAGGTCACTTCTCGATGCGTTTCCCGGTAGTGGTTCATACAAAAGATGATTTCGAACGCTGGAAACTTTCTCAGGAAGCATGGTTAAAACAAAACCCTGACTATTTGAAAAATGTACCTGCGGGATTACGGGAGTCTGCAATGATTAAAGCAGGTCTGCCGGTAGAAACAGGAACGTTAGCGACACAGGCTGCAGCAGTAGGTTCTCATTAAGATTTTAAGAAAAACATGGCAACAACAGTTCACGCACATCAGGAAGTTCACCACGATGATCACGGTCACGAACATGAGCATCACGAAGGTAATTTCTGGACTACCTATATTTTCAGTCAGGATCACAAGATCATTGCAAAGCAATTTCTGATCACTGGTATCTTCTGGGCATTGTTAGGAGGTATCCTGTCTGTGATTTTCCGTCTTCAACTTGGCTTTCCAAATGCAAGCCTGGAGTGGTTAAAGCCTATTCTGGGCGGCTGGATTACGGCAGAAGGAAAACTTGACCCTGAATTCTATCTCGCACTTGTAACGATGCACGGAACCATCATGGTGTTCTTTGTATTGACAGCAGGTTTGAGCGGAACGTTCAGTAACTTCTTAATTCCATTGCAGGTTGGTGCCCGCGATATGGCATCAGGCTTCATGAATATGCTTTCATATTGGTTCTTCTTCTTGTCCAGTGTGATCATGTTTGTTTCATTCTTTTTATCAACCGGCCCTGCAGCAGGTGGTTGGACAGTATATCCTCCATTGAGTGCGCTGCCTCAAGCTATACAGGGCTCCGGTCTTGGTATGACGCTGTGGCTGGTAGCGATGGCATTGTTCATCGTCAGCAGCTTGTTGGGCGGTATCAACTACATCACTACCATTATTAACATGCGTACCCGTGGTATGTCATTCACGAGAATGCCACTTACTATCTGGGCGTTTTTATTTACAGCGATTATCGGATTGCTTTCATTCCCGGTACTTTTCTCAGCTGCCTTGTTATTGATTTTTGATAGAAGTTTCGGTACGAGCTTCTTCTTATCTGACATTTATATTGCCGGTGAAGCATTGGCACATCAGGGTGGAAGTCCCGTATTGTTCCAGCACTTGTTCTGGTTCCTCGGTCACCCCGAGGTATACATCGTGTTATTGCCGGCCCTTGGCCTTTCATCTGAAATCATAGCAACGAATGCACGTAAACCTATCTTCGGTTACAAGGCTATGATTGGGTCAATGTTGTTCATTGCCATTCTTTCATTCGTTGTTTGGGCGCACCACATGTTCGTAACAGGTATGAATCCTTTCTTAGGATCGATCTTTATGTTGCTAACACTGATTATCGCGGTGCCTTCGGCTGTGAAAATCTTTAACTATGTAACCACACTCTGGAAAGGTAATATCCGGTTTACACCTGGTATGCTCTTCTCAATTGGTCTTGTATCATTCTTCTTAACTGGTGGTATCACCGGTATCTTCTTAGGTAACTCTGCCATCGATATTCAATTGCACGACACGTATTTTGTGGTGGCTCACTTCCACCTTGTAATGGGTAGTGCGTCTTTCTTTGGTATGATGGCGGGTGTATATCACTGGTTCCCTAAAATGTTTGGAAGAATGATGGACAACCGTTTAGGATATGTTCACTTCTGGATCACTTTCGTTGGTGTGTATATGGTGTTCTTCCCATTACACTACATCGGTATTGCAGGTTTCCCTCGTAGATATTATTCGTTCACCAACTTTGAAACATTCAGTGGTTTCACTGACCTGAATATGCTGGTGAGTATTGCGGCAATTTTAACACTATCAGCGCAGCTCATTTTCTTGTTCAACTTCTTCTATAGCATGTTCCGTGGCAGACTGGCACCGGCTAACCCATGGAACTCAAACACATTAGAGTGGACAACACCACGCAATCCTCAGCACGGTAACTGGCCTGGAGAAATTCCTGCCGTATATCGTTGGCCTTACGATTACAGTAAGCCTGGTGCGAAAGATGACTTTATTCCACAACATATTCCTTATTCAGAGACGCCTGAATCCAACCTTCCAAATGAAAATGAGTTAATTAAACTCGAAGGTGGAAATGGCGGTGCCATTGTTGTAGAAAGTAAAAAACATTGATGATTTAATTCCCGGATTCAGGGTTCAAGATTGATGCATGCGCAGAAATTTTGAACCCTGAATTTTTAATTTAAATGCTATGCGCTCTTTTCGCAAGCTGAGTATCTCAACACTCGTTGCTGTTTACATTTTGATTCTGGTGGGTGGTGTAGTGCGCAGTACCGGATCAGGAATGGGATGTCCCGATTGGCCCAGGTGTTTTGGAAATTGGACACCTCCAACATCGGTGAGTGAATTGCCTGAAAATTACAAGGCTACCTATGTCGAGTATCGCCACAAGAAGAACGAGCGTTTCGCAAAATATTTGACTGCTTTCGGTTTCAAAGAAACTGCAGATAAAATCCTGAACGATGAATCCGTAAAGGAAGAGACTGATTTTAATCCTGTTAAAACAT
This sequence comes from Cyclobacteriaceae bacterium, assembly GCA_035764995.1. Taxonomy (GTDB): domain Bacteria; phylum Bacteroidota; class Bacteroidia; order Cytophagales; family Cyclobacteriaceae; genus UBA2336. The sequence goes on from DASTYM010000311.1 coordinate 5,372, forward strand.
GGATTGAATATCTCAATAGGGTGGTGGGCGTGATCATTGGCTTCCTGATTTTTGCTGTGTTCGTGTATTCAATTCGTTATTGGAAAACAAATCGAGAACTCACTGTAATAGCTTTTCTAAGTTTCATTCTTGTTGGTTTTGAAGGATGGCTGGGTTCAATTGTCGTATCAACTAACCTTACACCATGGACAATTACTGTGCACATGTTTTTAGCGATGATCATTGTTGCTTTGCTTATATATATCGTTCATCGTTCCCGGGCGAGCTTGGATAGCCCTGTCGAACTCAACCAAATGGGTAAAATCCTGTTGGCTTTGTGCATGATTGCGCTTCTCGTACAGATCCTTTTTGGGACACAGGTGAGGGAGGCAATAGACCGTGTAGCAACTGAAATTCTGGACCGGGAAAACTGGGTTTCAGCGCTCGGAATGGACTTCATTATTCACCGCACCTTTTCGTGGGTGGTGTTGGTTTTAAATGGGATTTTAGTGGTGAAATTGTGGAAAATGCAAGCCGTAAATCGTTTCGCGCTTAGCGTAATCCTGCTAATTTTGGGGACGATTTTAACAGGCGCTGGAATGGCCTGGTTTGCAGTTCCGCCCGCGTTGCAACCCGTTCATTTACTGCTCGCTACAGCGACATTCGGGGTGCAGTTTTTACTCCTGTTAAAAGTTGGTTTGAAGAACAAAGCAGTGATTGGATAAATTGATGTTAGTAGCCAATAATCTTACCGTAACACAATGGGCTTTCGAAAAAGCTAAAGCCTACTTTGAGTTATTAAAGTTTCGTCTTTCTTTCTTAGTAGCCTTCTCCTGTGCGTTTGGATTTGTTCTGGCTTCTCCTGTCGTGAACTGGACTACATTGATCATGCTCTTTTTTGGAGGACTATTATTATCAGGATCGTCTGTTACAATTAATCAGATCATAGAAAAAGATTTAGATAAGATAATGACCAGAACTCAGAACCGCCCGCTACCAATGAGCAGAGTATCGGTGAGAGAAGCAGTCATATTTGCAGGCATTTGTTTTTTATTGAGCGTTTCAATCCTGTTGATTTTTACAAACGTATTCACCACCATACTTTCCGTTGTTTCCATGCTGTTGTATTGCTTTGCCTACACCCCATTGAAACGTGTAGGTTCAATTGCAGTATTTGTAGGAGCAATCCCGGGTGCGTTGCCCCCTTTATTAGGATGGGTTGCAGCAACAGGAGGTATCTCGATCGAAGCATGGATAATTTTTGGAATACAATTCATCTGGCAGTTCCCGCACTTCTGGGCGATTGCCTGGGTAGCCGATGAGGATTATAAAAAAGCGGGCTTCAAACTGTTGCCTTGGGGCGGACAAAAAGATTTGAATACTGCTATTCAAATAATGGTTTACACCATGTTCTTGCTGCCTTTAGGATTGTTGCCTGCCAAATTCGGAGTAACCGGAATTGACTCAGCAATTGTGGCTACCATTTGTGGTGTGTTGTTTCTGGCACAAACATTTTCGCTGATGAAAACCGGAAGCAGACAATCTGCTTTGCGGATTATGTTTGGATCATTTTTGTATTTACCGATTGTACAGATAGCGTATTTATTAGACAAGATTTAAAAAGATGGCAGAAATTAAGATAGTGGAAGATGCGAAGCAGCCGTTGGCGATGAATCCTAAAAAATTCGCCCTGTGGCTCTTTATTGTGACGGTGGTAATGATTTTTGCAGCGTTGACAAGTGCTTACATTGTTCGGCAAGCAGAAGGAAATTGGTTTGTATTTGATTTGCCGCAATTGTTCTGGATCAACACGGGCGTTATACTCCTCAGCAGTATCACAATGCATTGGGCTTACCTTTCCGCGAAACGCGATAATTTAGAAACAGTAAAAACTGCCACGATCATAACGACCGTTTTAGGAGTGGCATTTTTAGTCGGACAATATCTGGCTTGGGGAAATTTAGTGGCGAACAAAGTCTATTTTGTTGGAAACCCTTCAGGATCATTTGTATACGTTTTATCGGGCCTTCACGGACTTCATATCGTGGGAGGGGTAGTTTTTTTACTAATCCTCTTAGGCTCAACCTGGAAGTATAAAGTGCACTCAAAAAACTTAAATCTGATCGAAATGTGCTCCACGTATTGGCATTTTTTGGGTGGACTTTGGCTATATTTGTTCGTATTCTTATTATTGAATCGTTAATACCAGACTTATAACCTATCAACATGTCACACACCTCAACCGTTGTTGTACCACCTCCTGGAAAGTCCGAATGGGATGGAGGGGTATCCCCCATGAATGTAAGCTATGGCAAGCTTATGATGTGGTTTTTCCTGCTGTCTGATGCATTTACATTCTCTGCATTACTGATTACCTACGGTTTAGTTCGTTCTTCACACGTAGCCTATACTGGAGCCGTTGAAGTTTTTAAATTCTCACAAGCTTACTGGCCAATTCCTGAAAAGGTATTCGAAGCTGTTCCTTTCTTTGAAGGATTGCATGCCCCACTGGTGTTTGTTGGTATTATGACATTCGTACTCATTATGAGTTCGGTTACCATGGTGTTGGCGGTTGAAGCTGGCCAACGCATGGACAGGAGAGCAGTTGAAAAGTGGATGCTTTGGACCATTCTCGGTGGTATTACTTTCTTAAGCTGCCAGGCTTGGGAGTGGGCACACTTTATTCACGGTGCTCATGCCGGTGACGCAGTTGCTGATGGAACAACATTCTTCGGAGCCAATCTGGCACATAACCAATACGGTCCGCCTGATTTTGCTGCATTCTTTTTCTTTATTACAGGTTTCCACGGATTCCACGTATTTAGTGGTGTACTGCTAAACTTCCTGATATTCTATAACACTGTAACAGGCGTGTACGATAGAAGAGGCCATTATGAAATGGTTGAAAAGGTTGGATTGTACTGGCACTTTGTGGATTTGGTGTGGGTGTTTGTGTTTACATTCTTCTACCTGGTTTAAATAGTAATCGAATAATCTTAAAATATTGACGATGGCACATTCCGAAGAAACTGTTGTAACCGTACTTCCTCCGGATAAGGAGAAAATCAAAAAACTGTGGATGGTTGCATTAATATTATTGATCATCACGATCCTTGAGTTTACAATTGCTTTTACGGTACCGCATGAAATGAAAAACCTTCGCGTTTGGACCTTCATTCTGATGACGATTGTAAAAGCTGCTTATATCGTAGGTGAGTTTATGCACCTGCGTCATGAAGCTAAGGTTCTGATTTGGTCGATCCTGATTCCACTCATATTTATTGTGTGGATGCTGGTAGCTTTCGTGTACGAAGGAATGTCGATTGCAGAAGTACGATAATTGTCTGATTGAAAATGACATATGGTAGAGACGTCCCGATACTTCGGGACGTCTCTACTTTTTTTTACCGAGTCGAGTTGGGTCTATGAGTGGGTTTAAAAAAGGTTTGTTTCTTTTTCTGGCGCTTCTGTTGCCAGTAATGGTTTTTGTTTTCCTAAAGTTCTTTGGTAAAAACGAATTTGCGGTAGAGCCATTGTTCCAGGAAGGAATTGAAACTCCGGTAGCGTGTCAGTCATTTTCATTCAAATCACCTTACACAATTGCTGATTCCATCCTCACAAAACTTGATTGGAATAAAAATGATTCAATCACGCTTATCATCTTTGACGATAAGAATCGGGAAAATCGAATTAGGAAGCACGGTCAAATCGAACGGATAGCAGAAGAATTTAAATCTGAAAGACTTTCCGTTTTGTGTTTGGTTGATAGTGGAGAATCGAATTGGTTGAACAACATACGTGATCGAA
>DASTYM010000312.1:0-13831 GCA_035764995.1 Cyclobacteriaceae bacterium
AAGGAATTTACCGGAGTGTTCCGAATAAGGAATTTGCGTACGTTAACAAGGCATTCCTCGAACTATTCGGATTTAAGACGCTTGAAGATCTAAATGCATCCTGTAGACCCCGCGACCTCTATGGTGATAAAAAATCACTTAAACTGGTACGAGATCAACTTAAGGTAAAGAAGGAGATAAAAAATGTAGAGGCCCTTTTTAAGCGAAAGAATGGTGAAAAGTTTTGGGGCAGTATCAGCAGTATTTTGGTGGAGGAATCAAACGGTCAAGTCTTTTTTGATGGATCAATACGGGATATAACGAAGCAAAAGGAAACAGAAGAGCAGCTGAATGAATCACGGAATTTTTTGGATAACGTGATGCGAACAGTGGCCGCGCCCATTTTTGTGAAAGACAGCAAACATCGGTGGATCATGTTCAATGATGCGTTTTGCTGGTTTATGGACAAGTCGCGCAAAGAACTCTTAAATAAAACCGATCGCGATCTGTTATCGAAAGAAGAAAGTGATGTTTACTGGAAAGCCGATAACGAAGTGTTGCGTTCAGGCGATGTGGCGATTAACCGGGAAAGGATAACGATCAGAGGTAAAGTAAGGCACCTGCTCACGGTGAAATCGCGCTATGTAAATGATCAGGGCGAGAAATTTGTCATTGGTTTTATTACAGACATCTCCGAAATCAAAAAGAGAGAAGAAGAAATTAACGAACTCAATGCAAATTTGCTGGGTGTGATGGAAAGCACGCAAGACTCAATCTATGCCACTGACAGAAACTTTAATTACATCGCATTTAATAAAAATCATGCAAAAATTGCGAAGCTGGTATATGGAGCAACCATTTCAATTGGCGACAGTGCACTCGAACTGCTCAAAAATACACCCGAACAAAAATGGTTAAAAGCAGAACTCAATCGGGCTCGTAAAGGTGAGCACTTTGTTTCGGAACAACGCATTAATCAGCCCAAGTATAAGGGCAAGTATATCGAAACAACGTATAACCCCATCTTTGACAGGAAAAACAAAGTGACAGGTGTGGCAGTGTTTGTACGGGACATTACCGAACGTAAAAAATCAATTGAGAAACTAAAAGTATTGAATGATGGACTCGTTTCACAAAACTGGAAACTTGCAGCGCAGGATGAAGAATTGAAATCAACACTGGAGGAACTCTCGGAACGCAATTTTGAACTTGATCAATTGATGTACAAAACTTCGCACGACCTGCGATCACCGTTAAGTTCAATTTTAGGACTCGTAAACCTGGCCAACCTGGATCCGAGCAAGGAGAATCACATTGTGTACCTGAATAAGATTGAAGGTCGAATCAAAAAACTGGACGAGTTTATCAGATCGATGCTCAATTATGCCCGGGTTAACAGGAGCGAGGCACTCAATGAACGGATCAATTTGAAAGAAACGATTGAAAGCTGTGTGCACGAATTGGAATACCTTGAAAATTTTTCAGCTGTAAAAACAATTGTTGAGGTGAAGAACGAAAATATTCCTTTTAGAAGCGATCCGTTGCGCCTGCGAATTGTGGTAGGCAATCTCATTTCAAATGCTTACAAATACTATAATCCGTCTGCCAAAAGTTTTTTGAAAATCCACGCTGTTGTATCACCACTGGTGGTAGAAATTGAGCTGAACGACAATGGCATCGGAATAAAAAAGGAATATGTCGATAAAGTGTTCGATATGTTTTATCGGGCTACTGAAAAATCCCAAGGTTCAGGCCTGGGCATGTACATCGTTAAGCAGGCAGTTGACAAACTGAAGGGATCCATCAAAGTGAAGAGCACATTTGGTAAGGGAACGACCATAAAAATCCTTTTACCCAATAATTAAGGCACACAGGATTTCATCACAATGGTTTTCTGTTTACTTTGGCAGGTATGAAAACCTCACCTGATTTTACCACACTCCCGGAATTTTATAAAAACTATGTATCCCATGTTCAGGATTTGAATGTGATGGAAGCACTTCAAACATCCATTTCTCAAACAACAGCATTGCTGCAGGGGATTGACGAAACAAAGGGTGAATATCGATATGCTCCGGGAAAGTGGAGTATAAAGGAGCTGCTTTGTCACATGATGGATGCCGAACGCATTTTTGCATACCGGGCCTTGCGTTTTTCCCGTAATGATGCCACACCGCTTTCCGGGTTTGAAGAAAACGATTACGCACCACAAGCAAATGCCCATAGCCGAACCATCAAACAATTGATTGTTGAGATGAAAAATCTTCGTGCAACTTCTGTTGATCTGTTTGCCAGCATGACACCTGATATGCTTCAGCGAAAAGGCACTGCGAACAACAAGCTTATTTCCGTCATCAACATCGGCTATATTATTGCCGGTCACGAAACGCATCACCGAAATATTTTAACTGAGCGTTACCTGAAAAAGTGATGGTTCGTTACTGTATTATTTTAGTTGGCCTTATCGCAGCGTGCTCACCTGTTTCCAAAACAGCACTCAACAAGAAATTTAAATCGCTGGAAGAAAGGCTTCAGGATCATAGCGGATTTATGCTTTATGATCTGCAGAAAAAAAAGCCATTATACGAATTTCAATCAAATCGGTATTTTACTCCGGCCTCTAATACGAAGACATTTACTTTTTATACTGCGTTGGTATTGCTGGGAGACTCAATCCCTGCTTTGCAATATCTGGAGCGTGGCGATTCGTTGATTTTCAGGGGCACAGGCGATCCGTCATTTTTGTATTCGAAAGCATTTGATTCCCGAAAAGTTTTTGACTTCCTGAAATTAACAGACAAGCAACTTTTTTTGGTGGAAGATAATTTTTTTACAGAACCGCTTGGAACAGGCTGGGCTTGGGATGATTATTATTACCGGTATTCATCGGAACGATCGGCTTTCCCGATTTATGGAAATTTTCTGACAGGAGAATATAATGGACAATCCCTGAAAGTAAATCCTGCTTTTTTTGCTTATCAGGTTTCGGTTTCCGACAGCACGGAAGACAGCAAAATTGAGCGCGACCTCGGGTCCAATAAAATAAAGTTCAATCCGGGAAAATTAAATCAAAAGAAAAAGTGGGAAGTACCGTTCAGGACCAGCACTTCAATAACGGCACAATTATTATCCGATACGCTGAGGAAGAAAGTTCAGATACTTGATCAGGTTGTTTGGGATTCTGTTCGAACCCTGTTCAGCATACCTGTGGATAGTATTTATAAACCGATCATGCAGCCTAGCGATAATTTTGCTGCAGAACAGGTACTGATGATTTGCGCGAACGTACTGAGCGACTCACTCAAACCTGAAATAGCCATCAACTACATGAAGAAGAACTATCTCAACGACCTGCCAGACAAGCCGTTGTGGGTAGATGGTTCTGGTTTGTCGCGGTTTAATTTGTTTACGCCTCGCAGCATGGTGAGGCTTTGGGAGAAGATTTATGAACGAATCCCGCAAGAGAGACTTTTTTCCATCATTGCCGTGGGAGGAAAAACCGGTACGCTGAAGAATGCATACAAAAATGAGAGACCGTATATTTATGGTAAATCGGGCACGCTTTCCAATAATCACAACGTGAGCGGTTTTATAGTAACAAAAAAAGGAAGAATCCTTATCTTTAGTTTTATGAACAACAATCATCCGGCCAATTCGAGTACGGTACGGAATGAAATGGAGAAATTACTCAAATCACTGTACGAACATTACTAAATGAGATTTACGACTTACATCCCGACAATTATCGGGATACGACTGACGATTTTTTTCGTCCTGTGTAGTATTCTGTGCAACGCACAAACCCGCGACAGCCTCGATATTAAAATCGGGCAGATGATTTTAATTGGACTGCCACAGCCCAGGGTTGATTCAACCGTGTTGAAAGAAGTTCGGGAAGGCAAGGTTGGTTCTATCATTCTCTTTGAGAAAAATATTCCCGCTAAAAACTCTTACATCGAGTTAAAGAAAATCACCTGGACTTATCAGGAAGCTGCCCCGATTCCTCTTTTTATTGCCATCGATCAGGAGGGCGGAAAAGTTAATCGGTTGAAGGAAAAATATGGATTTCCCCGGTCGCTTTCCGCAGCAAAAATGGGAAAGTATGCACTTGATTCGGTTCGCTTTTATGGCGAAACGACCGCAGCCACGTTGGCCGGATTAGGAATCAATGTAAACTTTGCACCTGTAGTTGACCTGGCATCAAACCCAAGCAATCCGATCATTGCAACAAAAGAACGGGCCTTCTCTGCTGATCCGGACTCTGTGGCACTTTTTGCGAAGGAGTTTATTAAACAACATCGTAAATTAGGAATTGTAACATCGCTCAAACATTTCCCTGGGCACGGAAGCTCGAAAGATGATACACATTTGGGAATAGCCGATGTAACCAATACATGGAATGAAAAGGAACTTATCCCCTATAAGAACTTGATTGACTCCGGATATATTGATGCTGTCATGACAGCACACATTGTAAACAAAAAACTGGATGAAAAAGGATTACCCGGAACACTTTCCGGCAAAATCACGAACGACATTCTTCGTGGTAAACTTCACTTTGATGGAGTTGTTTTTTCTGATGATATGCAGATGCACGCCATTACCAAGCATTATCCGCTCGAAGATGCCATTCTGATGGCAATTAATGGTGGTGTTGATATCCTTACCTTCTCCAATAACATTACAGGAAGTCAGGAACGGGCAGCAGATAAAGTTCACCAAATCATTCGTAAATTCGTTGAGAACGGAACCATCAGCAAGGAACGGATTGATCAGTCGTATAAGCGGATCATGAAGTTAAAAGGAAGGCTGAACAACGCAGGGGCGGAGTATTACAAGAGAGAAATGATAAAGGCACAAGCCGAGTCAAAGAGGCTTGAGTACTTAGCAGAGTTGAATCAAAGACAAGCAAAAGAGGCAGCTCAGAAGGCAGAAGAGCACGCTAAACAAATGGAGAAAGAGGAGAAGAAAAGCAAAAAGAAAAAGAAGAAGAGTTCAGACTAACCCAAACGCGATATGATTGTCGAAGAACAACTGCGCAAAATGAGGGAGACCAAACAGGTCACCGCCCGAAGTGTAATCAAGAATAAAATTATATCGCTGGTCATGTTGGGCATAGCAGCGCTGTGTGCAGTGTTTGGATACAAACAGCAACTAGAAGCAAAAGCACAACGAGGTGAAGTAATCAGACTTCACCGCGAAATCAAACGGCTATCAGAGGAGTCAGAAGCGGCACGAATGGAAGCAGCGAAATTAAGAGCGCTGATTGAAGACGAACGCAAAAAGACAGAAGCAGCCTTGCAGGCATTGCAAAAGAAATAATATAAACTACGAGCAATTTCCTTATGATCAAGAACATTTTACTGATCGTGATGACGATCGCATCATTGATGTGCTTTGCATTTGGCTATATTCAAAAACTTGAAGCCGACAAACAACGAGCGTTGGCTGTTGCTGTAAAAGTGAAAGCTGAGCAGGCAGAAATGAAAGAAGCAGAGGCCATGAAGATTGCCGAAGCTTCCCGGGCTGAAGCAGATCAACAACGGGCCCTGGTACTGGAATGCGAAAAAAGCAAGAAGAAATAAACAAACATGAATATCGAGATAAGTCGTTGTCTTGCTACTCAATACTCACTACTAAAATCTGATTTACTGCTGATGGCTAAACAAACTGTTTAACTCTAAATCTACTTTGCCGACAATGTGTGCAAAGTCATCAACGTGCTTAACAAAGTCCAGGTCAGATACGTCAATCACCAACAACTTTCCAAGGGTGTAACCGCCAATCCATTCTTCATAATGCTGGTTTAAATTTTTAAGATAATCGAGGCGCATAGCATCTTCGAAATCACGGCCACGTTTTTGAATTTGTTTTACCAGCTTCGGAATATCAGCTTTTAAATAAATCAACAGATCGGGAGGTTTAACAAACTCAATCATCGAATTAAAAATGTCGAGGTAGCTTTGGTAGTCGCGTTCGGAAATATGACCACTCTTACGCAGGTTGGCCGCAAAAATGTATGCGTCCTCGTAAATAGTCCTGTCCTGAACCGTAGTTTTTGAATTTGCCCTGATCTCATTAATCTGCCGGAAGCGACTATTCAAAAAGTAAATCTGCAAGTGAAAGGCCCAGCGGGTCATATCACCATAAAAATCGCGCAGGTACGGATTATGATCAACCGATTCATACAACGGTGTCCATCCATAATGCTTTGAAAGTTTTTCGGCCAGGGTGGTTTTTCCACAACCAATATTTCCCGAAATGGCGATATGCTTAAGTGGTGATGACATCGGGACAAATATAATGGTCATTTGTCATTGGTCATTAGTGAATGGTTCACAATGACAATTATTTCTTATTTGACTAATGACTAATGACTAATGACTAATGACTAAATTTTATTCAGCTACCACAATTGCCAGCGCATTTCCTTTTTGATTTACCGCTAACCGTGTTATGGTCCCCGTTGGCATCACAGTCGGCATTTGAATTTCGGCCCATGTACTGGTTTTTCCTGGTTGAAAGTAGAAAAGCTTTTTCCCGTCACTCATAATTATTTTTCCATCAGGCATCCAGGCAAGATCTTCCCTGCCCGGCAAAGTCTCTACAACTTTTGAAACCTTATCGATGCTTTCAATGATCTTGATTGTCCACTGGCCAGTTTTAGATTTATCAACAAAGCTTATGTTCTTTGATCCCGGCACAACGTGAATAGATCTGCCAACACTATCAGCAAGCCATAAATCTTTTTTCTCTTGCAAGCTGTACAAGCGCAACGTATTTGGTTCACCTAAAGCAAAAACGATCGCGTGCCCATCATCTGCCCAAGCATGGTATCCAACTTTCAAAGTATTGATCAACACCTCTGCCTGACCTCCATCGATTGGGTATTTTCCTAAGTCCTGAACACCGTCATCGCGCTGAATAATACACGAAAGAAATTTTTTGTCGGGCGTTACGGTTGGCGAATACTCACGCTCTGATGTGTTTGTCAGATTTCGCGCTGCTTTTGTTTTGATATTATACTCAACAAGATCTGTTTTTGCTTCTGCATTGGCGGAGGCATAGTACAAGAGCGGTTTATCGGGATGAAAAAACGGTTGATTGTCGTAGCCGGGTTTATTCGTAATGTTCTGCGGATTAGAAACCGTTACTCCGGATTTTTTAACCGACAGATCAAGAAGATAAATTTCAGTTCCGGGTGGTTGCTGCGCATAAACCATGAAGGGTAAGATTAGGAGAATGAAAGGGCTCAGTTTTTTCATATTCGCTATTTGAATAAATAAAACTACCTTTTCTTTATGAAACAGATTCTCATTTCCCTGCTTTTTATTGCCAGCACATCATGGGCTCAAAACAAATATTACCTGCAGGCCGACCGTGTTTTTGACGGAGAGCAAATGCACGAGGGTTGGGTTGTTGCCGTTGACGGTGATAAGATTGTTGGCGTTGGATCGCCTGCACAGGTTATAGCAGTAAAAGATGCAAAGGTTATTAAGTTACCGGGCACCACATTACTTCCAGGTCTAATCGAAGGACACTCACACTTGCTTTTATATCCATACAACATTACCGATTGGGATACGCAGGTGCTGAAAGAATCGGATTCATACCGGACAGCACGTGCTACCGTGCATGCCCGGAGCACTTTACTGGCCGGCTTCACTACCGTTCGCGATCTCGGAACGGAAGGCGCAGGCTATTCAGATGTTGCACTGAAGCGTGCTATCAATGAAGGCATTATTCCCGGCCCGCGAATGGTGGTTGCAGGCAGGGCAATTGTTTCAACAGGTAGTTACGGACCAAAAGGTTATGATACAGATTCGCATATTATGCTTGGGGCAGAAACTGCTGATGGAAATGATTTGATCAGGGTAGTGCGTGATCAAATTGGAAACGGGGCAGATTTTGTAAAAATCTATGCCGATTACCGCTGGGGCGCAAAAGGAGATGATCAACCAAGTTTTACCCTCGAAGAACTGAAACTGGTAAATGAAGTCTCACGCAGCAGTGGCCGGTATTTTGTTTCTCATGCGAAATCTAAAGAAGCGATGAAGCGCGCGATCCTGGCGGGAGCTGAAACCATTGAACACGGTGACTTTTTGGATGAAGAAATTGCGCAACTGATGAAGGAACACCACGTCACCTATTATCCTACATTGGGAGCGGTTGACGCAATACAACAATACCGAGGTTGGAAAAAAGGAAAAGATGAAGATACTCCTGCGATCAAACAGAAAAAGAAGAGTTTTAAAATAGCTTTAGATGCGGGAGTCACCATTGGTATGGGTGGTGATGTTGGTGTGTATCCGCACGGTGAAAATGTTTATGAAATGGAATTGCTGAATGAGTACGGAATGAAACCGCTTGAAATTCTCAAAGCAGCAACTACTGTTAATGCACGGGCTCTTCACATGGAAACAGAGATCGGTTCAATTAAGCCCGGCATGAAGGCCGACCTGATCATGGTGACAGGTGATCCTTCAAAAAAAATCACTGACCTTAGAAAAGTCGAATTCGTGATGAAAGACGGAGTGGTTTACAAACCCTGACTTCAATTCGCACTTAACCGTACGCTTCCGTCATCCGAACGGATGTTGATTTTTGCTGATCCGCCAGCCAGTGAAACTTTCGTGCGATCTTCATCTTTTTGAATCGATTTGAAATTTCCTTCAGTAACCACTCGAGCATCATCGTGACGAATGTCAAATATTCCGCCACCTCCTAAAATGTCAAGAACAACTGATCCGTCCTGAGAGTCGATGTAGTAATTTCCGTTAGCCACCAGGGAAGTTTCAATGCGGATGTCACCGTCATCCATTTCGGCATCGATGGAAGAAAATTTCCCGTTCCGGATTTTAATATCCGAGTCATCGCCATCAATTTCCAGCTCACCTTGCCCTCCATCCATTGAAATATCACCGTCATCAATATTGAAAGAGAATTTAGGACCAGCACATCCTGAGAGTTCTGCATCACCATCATCAGTATCCATGAAGATTGATCCATTCACGTTCTTGATAAAATAGTCACCATCGTCTCCCTGAATCTTTAAGCTCACACCAAGCGGCACCTGGATATCGATTTTATAGTTTTCGCGATAGTATCCAATCACACCCACACGAACATTTTCCTGGCGTTCACGAATCATCAGGTTTCCGTTTTCTTCATCGATATCAACCGAGAAACTCTCATCGCCCCAAACGACACCTTTTGACTCCACGGTGCGCTCAATTTTCACATGGGCCGTAACACGGTCAGAACCGGTTATAAAAACATCAGCATCGGATGATCGCAAATCAAGCGTTCCGGTTTTTGAGATTGAATAGTCCTTGTCGAGTTTGAAATTGCCGTTTTGGGCAAAAATGGAAACACTCAAAACCGTAAAAGAAAGGAGAAAAGCAGTCTTTTTCATGGTCAACCTGGGTTATACCAGTTAGACGCAGAGAAAGTTGAACGGGTTTCAACAAAAAAAGCCCCCGACAAAATCGTAGGCTTCCAGTTGGGTATTTCAGCTTTTAATTATCGCCTGCAGCATCGGCTTCGTCAGCCTTTTTTATTTCCTCGTCAATTATTTTCTCAATCAATTCGCGCTGGCGCTCTGTTACTTTTTCTTCCACCTTAGCCTGCTTCTTCATAAAACGAAGCATCGCATTTTTTTTGATTTCGTAAGCAATGAAAACAGTGTATTCTTTTTTCTCTTCATTGTAAAATTTCTCCTCGCCCATTTTACGCAAGTCGGCAATGTTGGTGTTCATGGTTGCCCGAACGAGACTTTGAAACTTATCAGCAACATCAGCAGCCTCTGCGTTTTCAGTTTGCCCCAGGTATTGATCGGCAACCTGTTTCATGGTTGTATTCACCTGTCCGGCTAGTTGCGCTTTTGCTTCTACATCAGCTTTGCTTCGGGCAATGTTATCCTGAGAACTGGCTCCCTTACCTGTACCGCGCCAAAACCGGTTATTCGATTCGTATGCATTTCCCTGGAAGGGTTCGCGTACTTTTTTGCCCAACGCACCTGATGTACATGCAGCAGCGAAGAACAAAACCAAAACTCCGGCAGATTTTAAAAGGGTTTTCATATCATAATTAATTAGGTATTTTAAAATTACGAAAAATTGTGCCAGAATATCGCCCGGCCTAATCACAATGGATCACTAATTGCCAGCGAAAAGCCCATTTCCACTTTAAGGTATAGTTTTCGATACCAGCCTCTTCAAGAATCTCCTTCAATTCATTTTTGCTGAATCCACGCAATACAGAGATGGGCGCATCATTTTTAACCATTGAAGATTTTGAAAAAAGTATTGTAAGCAATTTTATGGAATAGTACGCCAACCAATGCCGGTGAAGATCATTCATGACAATCCCCACAGCTGTTTGTTTTTTTAATGACTTGAAAATCTCTACCAGTTGAGGTGACGTGAAATGATGAAAAAAAAGTGTTGCGAAAACAATATCGTAACGCTTTGATCGAAAGCTTTCGGATAGAATGTTCTGTGACTGAAATTTGATTTCGTTAAACGATTGTGTGTTCTTTTGAGCGAAGGTCAGGATGTTTGGATTTGCATCGATGCCCGTAAATTCGGCATTCAATTTTTTCTTTTTGAAATAATTAGCCACGAGTTTCAGCATATCACCACCCCCACAGCCCAGGTCGGCAATTTTCAACCCCACACGTTTGTTTTTTTCGGTTTTGGATGATAATAGCGCACGAAGACCATTCATGGTTACTTCATTTCCACCGAGCCATTTATTAATGATTTCAAGCTCTACCAGGGTTTGATCCATCACCTCGCCAGCATAGGTAAGGTCGTCCATGACCTCAATCGCACTCGATCGTTGTGAAAAATCCGGAGCCATCTAAATAAATTGAGCGTTGAAAAGTATGCTTTCGAGCGTCAAGCCGGGGCCAAACGCAAAACTCAGGATACTTGAATTGTGATCCGAGGGCTGAAGATTTTTGAAAATTTCGTTCAGGACAAACAAAACCGTGGGTGATGACATGTTTCCAAAATTGTTTAGCACATGATAGGCTGGCTGATTTTGTTCGCGCGTAATATCCAACTCGTTTTCAATTACTTCCAGAATTTTCTTTCCACCCGGGTGAATTGCAAAATGTTTGATCTCGTGAATTTTCTTATTGATCTTTTCCAACATCTCGGTGGTGAGTTTTTTGATCCCGCCCCGGATGATACCAGGAACGTAGGATGATAACTTCATCTCAAAACCAAAATTGCCAATGCCCCATGCCATGTGTTGTTGATTCGTAAAATGAAGAGCATTGTGAGAAGCAATTGTTGACAGATTCCAACCTTTAATTGGTTTTTTTTCAAGTAATAATGCAGCGGCTCCATCGGCAAAAAGTCCGTTTGCTAATAAATTATCGTCACTGGCTTCTTTTTGAAAATGCAGACTGCACATTTCTGTGCAGACTATGAGTATTACGGCATCATCCCTTCCATTACAAAAACCTTCTCCGGTTTTAATTGCATTGAGAGCAGCATAGCAACCCATGAAATTGATGGCGACTCTCTCAACATCCGTTCGTAATCCCAGTTCTTTAACTAATTCAATATCTAGACCGGGAGCGTACATGCCTGTGCAACTCACCGTGATTAAATGCGTAATAGAATGCCAATCGAATCCTTTCCTTTGTTTTGTGCAATCCTGAATGGCTTGCACACTTAAACTCAATGCATGTTTTTTAAACTCAGTCTGACGTTTTTCTGTAGAGGGAAATGGTTCAAAATTTTTAGTGTTTGAATAGAATGTAAAGCCCTGTTCTTTTCCGTAATCATCCAGAACAGAATGCCGAAATGATATCCCGCTGGAGCGAAAAATGGTTTTAAGCTTCCGGCTTTTTTCATAATCCAATTGCATAGCCCTTACCATAAACTCACTTAATGTCGATTGCGCAAATCGATTGGCGGGCAATGCTGTTCCAATAGCAGTAATGAAACCCATGTACTCAAGTATACTTAAATTCCCCTAAATTAGATCAATCACATCGATAGTATGCTTTCACGATCTTCCTGGCTTCATTTGCGAATTCCGTTCTCCTATTTCCTGCTTCCGGTTTTTTTGTTTAGCCTGGCCATTTCCCCCAACCTGAACGCATCCGGCATATTATGGGTGTTTATCATTGTTCATATTTTTCTTTACCCTGCCAGTAATGGATACAACAGCTATTTCGATAAGGATGAAAAAAGTATAGGCGGATTGAAGAACCCGCCACCTGTTAATAAAGGATTATACTTTTTAGCATTGTTATTTGACGGGGTTGCCATTGTGCTGGGTTATTTGAAAGTCAACGGATTGTTTGCGATCATGTTGTTGATCTATGGCTTGATATCAAAGGCATATAGTCACCCATCAATTCGGTTGAAAAAATTGCCAGTCTTAGGATGGCTTACAGCCGGGTTGTTTCAAGGTTTCTTTACTTTTTTAATGTGCTACATTGGTGTTAATAAATTTTCGTTTGAGAATGCGCTGCATACCCATGTATTGATCCCGGCAGCGTTATGCAGCATGATGTTGTGGGGAAATTATCCAATGACGCAAGTCTACCAACACGAAGAAGATGCGAAGAGAGGCGATCAAACACTTAGCTTAAAACTTGGAATCAGGGGAACGTTCGTTTTTACAGCCATTGTTTTTTCCGCGGCCGTGGTTGGTTTCATTTTCTATTTTCTCGAATTCTTTGAGGTAAAATATGCCTACGCTTTCATGTTGGCATTAACACCTGTTCTGTCGTACTTTCTTTTTTGGTTTTTAAAAGTGATCAAAGATGAAAGAAACGCGAACTTTAGCTATACGATGGGATTAAATTTTATATCGTCAACGTGCCTAAATACATTTTTCATTTATCTCTTTTTAGAAAGCAGCCAGGTACTACAAGCGTTGAAGGCAGGATATTAAAAAGGCTGACCGTGTGTATTTCTAATGATAAATCGGGTAATTGCTTTTGAATGAATCGCAATATTAACTGCCATGTTTGATGCCAGGGCACTGCCGAATAATTTGTTTTGGATCAGTCTTCCAACCCACAACCGTTTAGCGAAAAATTTATTCCAGAGATAAGCATACTGCATTTCTAACTGCAGACGATTAAAACTTTCTTTTTCCAGATGTGTTCGTAATAATTCACTCACAATTTTGGCGGAATGAATAGCCATGGCCATACCATTTCCACAAAGCGGTGCAATCATGCCAGCTGCATCACCAATCATTAACACATGATTCCAAACTGGTTCCTTTGTTTCAAACGAGATTTCATTAATCGTCTCCGGTTTTTCGAAAAGAAATTCAGCGGAAGTGAAGATATTTTTGAGAAACGGATTTTCGAACAAGACAGACGCTTCCATCTCACGAATGCTTTTAAATTTTTTTACATGGTTGCGATGTGTTAGATAACACAGATTGGTTTTGCCTTCTTCTACATTGCTGATTCCACAGTAACCGTCTCGGAAATTGTGAAGGGCAATGAGGTTAGAAGGATAGCGGCTGCGGATGTGATACTTAACACCAACAAACGGAGAGCTTTTTTGAAAAAATGAACGATTTAGCCTGGCATCAAGTTTTGATCGTTTGCCAAATGCCCCAATAACTACAGAGCAGATTAGTTGTTGTTGTGAAGTCTTAACTTCAAAGACATCGCTTTTTAAATTCACCGATTCAACTTCGGTGTTTAGCAGAAATTCGACTCCTGATGCTTTTGCTTGCTCGAACAGAAAGTGATCAAATGCATATCGGCTAATACCAAAGCCACCTAAATCAAGGGGTAGCGTAATACTCTTCCCACTCACGGAACTCAATTGAAATTGGTTGATGCGTGGAGGCTGGAAAGATT
>DASTYM010000313.1:0-16214 GCA_035764995.1 Cyclobacteriaceae bacterium
GTTTCAGCTTCCTTATACCTTCCTACTTTTGTTAACGCTGCACCCATAATGCCTGAAGTTCCTGCTTCTACTGTACGATTTCCTGTTTCTCTTGCAATTGAAAGCGCTTTTTCAAAATAGGTAAAAGCTAAGGTGGGGTTATTTTTGAAATGACATTCTCCAATGTTGGAGACAATCCGGGCAGAATTACGTTTAGGCAACTTGTTCTCTTCAGCAATTGCCAACGCCTTCTCATACAGGAACAATGCGCTGTCGGTGCGGCCCTTTACAAATTGAATGACACCTGCCAGATTGTAAACTCTCGACATCTGATCCCAGTTTTTATTCTTTTGTGCGAGACTATCAGCCCGATTAATGTACGACAACGCCTTATCAACAGCTGTCTGGTCCATGTAAGAGCGCGCAAGAACCTGAAAACTCTCGACCAGTATCGTTTCTGATTTTACTTCCTCAGCAAGTTGTGCCCCATCCAATGCTCTTGCAATTGCGATGTTGTTATCACCCAAAGCCCAGTAGCAATGACCCATTAAGTATTTGGCCGTTGCAATCCCTTTTGAATAGTGCAGTTGTGTTGCCAGGGCAAGTGCTTGTTCTGCAAATTGAAGCGAAGAATTGAAATTAGTCCATTGATACTGTTCGCTTAATACATTGAGGGCATTTACTTTAACAGTGTCCTGAAGTGAATAATTCTGAATAAAAGCGTTTAGACTATCTAATTCCCGATTTTGAGCAAACGTTGCGTTTGCAATAAGAATAATGCAGATGAGGAAGGCTGGTTTATTCACAATTCAAAAATACTCAGGAAATCCGGAATGTATTGTGGAAGCTATTGGATAAGTTCACCGCTCTTCCAAATTATGTTGGAAAATGATGCAAAGAATAATACTTTGTAATAAGCTAAAATTTATCCTTATGGCACCCATCCGCAAAGAAGACCTCAAGCAGGAAGTGTTCGACCTCTATGACGACTATGCGCATAACCGGATTGACAGACGGGATTTTATCCAAAAACTTTCTACCTACGCTGTCGGTGGGCTAACCGTTGCTTCGCTCATGGGCTTTTTGATGCCAGATTATAAGGGAGCAATTCAAATTCAGAAGGATGATCCACGCTTAAAATCTGAATACATCAATTACACCTCTGGTACCCGGACTATTAAAGGACTTCTCTCCAAACCGAAAGATGAAAAAAAGAAACTGGGTGGTATTGTAGTAGTGCATGAAAACAGGGGGTTAAATCCACATATTGAAGATGTGGC
Organism: Cyclobacteriaceae bacterium; assembly: GCA_035764995.1. Lineage (GTDB taxonomy): Bacteria > Bacteroidota > Bacteroidia > Cytophagales > Cyclobacteriaceae > UBA2336. Next base: position 1,260 of record DASTYM010000313.1, read on the forward strand.
GAGAAGAGCGGCTTTGGCAGGATTCATCTCATTGGCTCCGGATATGCTTACACCATTGGGTGGTTATCCCGGAACCGATGATCAGGGCCGTGAACTTCAAAGCAAGCGCGATCGAAACGAAATGTTGGAGGATTTTATTGCTGGATATAATTACCTGAAAAGCCATGCTGATTGCAACGGTAAAGTTGGTGTGGTAGGTTTTTGCTTTGGCGGATGGATTTCAAATATGATGGCCGTTCGAATTCCTGATTTAACAGCAGCCGTTCCTTTTTATGGAGGTCAACCACCTGCCGAAGATGTTCCAAAAATTAAGGCTCCGCTCCTGTTGCATTATGCCGGACTTGACACCCGTGTTAATGAAGGATGGCCAGCGTATGAGAATTTATTGAAAGAAAATAAAAAAGAGTACACAGCTTACATCTATGAAAATACCAACCATGGTTTTCATAATGATACAACTCCGCGCTATGATAAGACAGCGGCCGAATTAGCGTGGAAGAGAACGGTTGATTTTTTCACAACTGAGTTAAAGTAGATGTGAAAAATCGCCCGCTTTCGATAACACTGATTAGTTTTTTATTTATCGGAGCCGGCATTGCTGGTATTATTTACCATGCGGATGATTGGAGAAACATTACAGCACACCCGGAAGAAACCTGGGTCCTTTTTTTGCGCTTGCTTGCAATTGTTGGTGGCATGTTCGCACTCACAGGCAAAAACTGGGCGCGGTGGCTCTTACTTGCCTGGATCGTCTTTCATGTTGTTCTCAGCATCTTTCATCCTGTTGAAGAACTCATCATGCACATCATCATCACAATAATTATTGCTATAGCATTATTCAACCGCAGGGCAAATTCCTACTTTCAGAAAAAGTAAGGGATTGATCAGCGTATTTTCCTGTGATGGAATATGTACGACACTGCGAACAGTCCAAAGAACACAAGCATGCTTAGCATCTGCGGATCGAAGCCAAAAGCAGCAAGAGCCGAGTAAGTAGCCCCTACTAAGTCGAAGAAAAAGCCGGCATAGGCCCACTCTTTAATACGGTTGAAACCCGGAACAAGCAGCGCAATCACACCAAGAAGTTTAGCAACTCCTAAAAATGGCAACAGGTAGTTCGGAAATCCCAACTGTTCAAAAATCGTTACCCAATCGGGTGCGGAGAGAAGATTGGGAATTGCTGATGTCAACATCATCGCACAGAAAAGTCCGGTTGAAATCCAAAAGATAATGGTATCGCGCTTGGAACTGGTTTGGGTCATAGGGTTCATGGTTAGGTAAAACGATCAATTAAGAAAGCAATTTTCTTGTGGAATAGAAACAGTCTAACCTCCTATTTCTATAAAGAAGCAATAAATACCGACAGTTGCAGGAGAAGCACGATGATTGTAACCACAGCCATCAGGCTAATGATGAGAAATGCAATGGCCTTTCCTTTTAAATCAGGGTGACGGTCAGGGGCCAATTCGAATACTTTAAACAAGGTTTTTGCAGAACGCCAACAGAAGACAATAGATAAAAGAATGCAAACAACAATTCCAGCCGCTTGCGCAACACCCGATCCCTGTGAAATAAAATGACCAATGGTGATCGCGATTACTCCTGAAAGCCCTCCTGATACCAAAGCTGTTTTGGCCTTCATTCCAATAAGTATAACGGATGTAATACCGCATAGAATCAGAAAAGTTCCGTAAAAGAAAAGCAAGGATGGGATAAACTCGGAATTCATACAGGAATTTTGAGGCGATGTTGTTAAAGGTGCAAGTATACTAAATCGTCTTCTTCTTTTTAGCCTGCCTGCCCAGGCCAACATCGTAGTTGCCATCGGGTGTGCCGGTGACTTTAAGATTCATGAAGGCTATCTTCTTATCCTTGTCGATGTACTCAATCTGGTCTATCTGGTTCAGGTCTACTTCTTCCGGTCTTTTATTGAACAATGAGCTCATGCCAATCTTCGTCACCATTTTCATGGGAACACGGATATAATATTCCATGCTAAGATCCAGTGACTGCTTGCCGGAAAGTTGTATGTAACCCAGTGATGAATTAATGTCCATCTCGGGAATCTCAAGCACTCCATTGGTGAACGTAAGTTTGTTTTGAAGTGTATCAAACCTGATCAGCCGCAGGTTTTTGTCTTTAAAATAACTCGCCATTGCCTGCATGGGCGCAAAGTCAACAAGGCTGCCATTGTAAATAGTCAGGTTTAATTGTGCTCTTGAATTATTGACAATAGGCACTAAATCGGGATGCACTTGTACATAGCTCTTAACCTCTCCGCTTAAGGTCCCCTTCAGGTTTTTATTGATTACTACATCTTGTCCGAAATGGTCGAGCTTCAACAACATTTTAGCAAGATCCACCTGATCAAACTTGATTCTGCTTCTGAAATAAATTTTCTGATGATCGCTTCCGTTGAATTTGCCACGCATCGCTACTGCCCCACCCGCTACCTTCATAGTTAGCGTATCAATGGTTATCGTCTGGTCTTTGAGCATGGTTGCTTTCATGTTCACATCCTTTAACCAGAGTTTGTTGTACTTCAATTTACCAATCTCAATTTGAGCATTGAAGTCAGAGAAAGGAATCATAAAAATATTAAATGTTTGAGCATGCACAGAAGTTGAGTCAGGGATGATGGCAACCACTTTTCCCGTTGAGTCTCTTTTTACTTTACCTGTTTTCGGAGCCAGATCGTAATGACTCATTTCATCTGCATCCAGAAGTTTTGATTTAAATGTGAGCGAATTGGCTATTGCCTTATTATACCGATCAGTTCCCTTGAAGTAGTATTTTAAGTTAATATCGAAATCACTATTTCCAACCTTCCCTCGCAGCGTATCAAAACTTAAAATTTTCGATCCGTATTTAACACCTCCGCTGATCTCGTGTAATTTCAGTTTGTGTTGCTTTAAGTCGGCCGATATGTTGGTGACCTTAGCTTTGGCGAATCGGAAGCTGGTGTCGTACTTCAAATCAATTTTAGACCTGAGCCAAACGTTGTTGAGTTGCTCGCGCCTGTAGCCTCTTGGAAGATATGCCCGAACATTTTTTGTAAACACATCGCGCAACGCAAAACGGTTCGATTTAAAATCAAAAGCAATTTGCGTTTTACCTTTTTTAATTGGATCAAACCATAAATGGTACTGGCTCACGCGACCTTTGAAGGCAATGTCGGAACTGTCGATCATTCCTGTGAAGTCACGCAATCGCAGTAGCGTATCGGTAATGATAACCGTTGCTCCTAAATTCTTAACTGTATGACCATAATTTTTGAACGTACCTCTCAGGTTTTTCATTTCAAAAGTTCCGCGAGGCAACGGTGAGGGATTCAATAGTTGCTGGACTGTAGTTTCGAATGCCAGGTTAATGTTAAACCCATGAACCTCTTCATTCCATTTTCTCACCAATGCTGTATCATATTCAAGCAGGTTCGATAACATCAATTGCTTGCTGGACACATTCAACTTCATTTTGATTGATTTATGTCGATCGCGCAAAAATGCCCGCACATCGCTTACGCTGCCACTCAGTTCTACATCTGATTCGCCAATGGAAAAGTAAGCTGAGTCGATCAACACTCTGCCATCCTGCATTTCTGCCTGCATGTTCATGTGATGAACTTCATGAGGATATCCGGGAATTTTGAATGACAAGTTCTCTACAACCAATCTGCTCTCAATTCCTTCCTTCAGTTTGTTCAAGGACTCCTCCGGCAAAATAATGTCGTCCATTTCTTTATAGGCCATGTCGAGTTTGATCGTACCTGTCATTTGTTTCAGGTCGGGAATACCGAGGAATTCTCCTAAAAATTTTAAATCCAATTCAGAACTAACATCTACCACAGCCTGTGGGTTGGCAAAGTCGCGTACCACAATGTGACCGTTAAAAATCCCTCTCCCGGGCTGTGCACTGAAGTTTGTGATATGGATTTCGGAAGTCTTGAGATTACGTTCACTTCCATTGGTATAAAGTGCATTAAAACTTATGTGATCTACTTTTCTGTTTGCACCGGTATTTAAAAACCAGGCCGAATCGCAGCTCACGGTAACGTGTACCTGAGGCATGCTACCCTCCTCAACGTCTCCTTTTACAACGGCATCAAAACGAACGAGTCCGTCATATTGAAAAGGTTTGAGCTTTCCCTTCAGATCGTCTGGGATAAATGCCGAGAACAGATTGAAGTCCTGCTTCTCACCTCCAACATAGAAATTGATATAAGGTTTCTCATTGGCCAGACTCGCAAAGCCGATAACATTAAAACCGGCATCCTCTAACCTGAGTTTACAGGTTGTAATCTGAAACAACGATGATTCAAATTTATAAGCTGCCGCCATGTCAAGATGCATGCGCTTGTCTCTGAACAGGGCTGTATCGTTCTTATTGCTAACATCCAGTTTCATGTCACTTACAACTTCCAGGGATAGTTGACCACTATCGAGCGCCATTGTAGATGTTAACTGATCGATGCGTGTACTAATTTTCTGACCATTTGTCTGATCAAGGAATGAAATGTTCATTTCTTTGATCACGATTTTCTCGAGTTGCACCGAGATGGCAGCGGTATCGGTCTGAACTTCAGCAGTCGCAACAGAATCTGCCGGAATATTTTCACGTTCCAGCAGGTTGATGGTTCCATTCTCCTGCTTAATAAGATTGAGATATCCGCCTTTAAGAAACAATTTTCGCACTCTGTAATTCTTCTTCAGCAATTCACGCACGTTAAATCCTACATAAAGCACATCGAATTGAGCAATTGGTTTTCCTTTTTTTGTTTTATCGGAAAAGAATTGGCTTTTATGAAGTGCAATGGATATATCCGGAAAATTCTTGAACAAGGAAATGCTACTTTTCTCAATTACAAGTTCTCCCTTAACCTGTTGGTTCAATTCTCCGACCGCCAGTTTAACCAGCCGCTGCTGCTGTGTAGACAGAATAACAAAAACAACCCCTATCAGCACCACGAAAGTAATGGCAAGAATGATAGCTGGTCTGATAATCCATTTTTTTACTGTGGGATTCATTAACTATAGACTCTAACGATTTTACCTAACGCCTCAAACAGCAAATATCCTGCTTAGAATGCTAAAAATGATCAGGCGCACAAAATTTATGATGACTTAATCATTCGTCTGATTTTTTACCTGATTTCATATTCCGGTAACATCGAAACTTAAGAGGCAAAATCTGCGCAACCAAGCCAGAAAACCACTTTTTATTCCTTGGCGCGTTCTTTGTAATAATCCCTGTGTAACAAACTTTTAGTGTTATGAGAACAGTAGGGTTAAAAATGATGTGGCTGTTTTTCCTGATGGTTGGAGGAACGGCTTTGATGGCACAACATCCCGATAATTATCGGAATATACAGGATGTGCCGGGTGATGACTTCAGTCTTGAAGGTGCCCTGGAACTTTTTAAGAAGTCGGCCTCACCGGAGGAATTCGAGCGCAAACTCAATTCACCTGGCTCAAGAGTGAACAACCTTGATTTAAATGGTGACCGCGAAATTGATTACATCCGTGTGATTGACAGGAATCAGGGAAACGTGCATACATTTATTTTGCAAGCAGTGCTGTCTTCTACCGAGAGTCAGGACGTGGCCGTGATTGAGCTTGAAAAATTAGCGAATGGCAAAGCTGTTCTGCAGATCATCGGTGATGAAGATGTTTACGGAATTGAAACAATTATAGAGCCTACAGAGGAAGTCCGTGTAAATGCCGGCACCAGTACCGTTCATACAGTTGTAAACGTGTGGGCATGGCCTTCTGTCCAATTTGTGTATGGTCCTTATTATAGCGTTTGGGTATCTCCCTGGTATTGGAATCATCACCCTTTCTGGTGGTATAGCTGGAGACCTGTAACCTATTACGAATACTACAGTTACTGGTATCCCTATAGAAGATACTATGCGTATTGCGATGTGTACAGAGTAGCTTATGCAAGAACAATATATCGTCCTTACAGAACGTACTCACCGGTTTATTACAGACGCTATGAAACCAGAATTGTGCAGTACCGGGATAACCATAAAAAAAATGGTCACGATAATGGAAATCACTATGGTCAAAACCGTAACAGAGGCTACGTCAACGATCGCACGAGCCGAAGCACTTATGACAGCAAACGCGATTACACTGCCGCTGACCGTACGCCTGTTGTAAGGGACAGAAATGATTCGAAGGAAAGAACAATGGATGTTCCTAAACAGCGTGAGCGCAACCAGAATAGCGAATGGAAACCTGAGAAACGTAATGAACCTGTTTATTCAAATCGTACAGAAGTTCGGACCAAGCCCCAGGTTGTTGAAAGAAGTTCAACTCCACGTGGTCATTCCGATGTGCAAAACAGAAGTTTGAAGCAACTTGAAATAAAACATGTTGATAGACCACAACGTAACGCCTCAGTTGGTGAGGTTAACAGATCCAATGGAAACGGAAATGGCCGCGGGAACGGAAGAGGCAGTGGAAAGAAGCAGTAAGGACAAAAGGTGATGAACAAAAAGGAGGGCTCGCGCCCTCCTTTTTTACACCTGGGTGTCAGACACCTATTTTTTTATCGTATTGACCTTATTGACCTGATCTGATTTTATCACAAGGAAATCAATATTATTTCCCATAAAGCCAATATAATTATCATTAGTACGTGTGATGAGATCATATTCGAAAGCAATAATTTGCTTCTGGCCCAACAGCGAGTACATTCCACACTTACCTTTTGATTTTACGATCATCAGGTTATCATCTTCGCTTACGACATCATCAAACTGAGGAGCAATAACCACTTTCCCAACTTTATCCATCACACCATACTTTCCGCTCTTATTTTTAACTTTCATATAGGTGAATTTTTGGCTGTAGTATGATGATTGGCTTTTTCTGTAAAGCGGAGAGATTTCACCAAGACCAGGTTCACTGATAACTTTGCCTAATTCATTGATCAAAAAGTAATTCTGACCTTTCTTACCGATGTAAATCGTTGCGTTATCATAGTAACCTTCTTTGAATGACTGCAATGATTCATATTCAGTGGAGATGATTTGCTTACCATATTGATTGAGCAGACCAAACTTGCCATCTTTTTCAACGATGAAAGTCTTGCTGCCTTCAATGATGTTATCAAATTCGCAGGTAACGATTTCAATGGGTGCACCAGAGTTAACTTGCACAAGCCCGCACTTTTCGCCTTGAATTGATACGATATTGCTGCTTCCTCTGCGAACATTATCATACTTAAATGGCAACGTAATCCGGCCATCAATCAGAATAAATCCGTACTTGCCTTCCTTGTTGCGCGCCAGGTAGGATCCATCTGAATACGGATAATCACCGAACTCCATATATTCAATCGGAACAATAACTTTTTCGTTATCGTCAACTACGCCATAACGGCTGTTACTTTTTACAATGTAATAATCAGCGTTATTGGACGAAGTGCGGATATCTTCGTACCAGCGCTTAAACATTGGCACATTACTGATGTCTACGATGTTGGATCCAGAACTCTGCTTCACGAGGAAACTGTTTTGGCGATCAAGTTTTCTGACAGAGCTGTAAATACAAGGCACAGTTAATTTTTTCTCAACAATGCTGAATACTCCCTGCAACTGATCTTTTGTAACCTGCACATAATTTTCAAGATTATAAATCTGGGACACTTGAGACCATTCGAAAGGAACAATCACCACATTATTCTTATCAATCACTCCCCACTTACCCTCTTTCTTCGCTACATACAGTTGATTATTTGATATAAGTGTTAATTCATCATACATCAATGGAATGGTCCACCGGTTTTCATTCAGGTTATAGAGTCCTGATATGTTACCGATGCTCAGCAGCAGCTCGTAATTGTTTGAAGGGCCTCCATACTTTTTAGTGAAGATGTGCGGTAAAATTACGTTCCCATTTTTATCAACAACCCCTTGCTTGTCATTCCGGTTGCTCGAATTCTTTTCCCAGGAAAGGTCATACTGTTCGTTGATATTGCTTGAGATACCATACTTCTGATTGAATTGGATGTTCTTGACAGCATCAAAATTAGCAGGGTTTGAGGTGGAGCGGGTTTCCTCAACAGCTTCTACATAAACAGCTTCTTCAACAACAGGCACTTCTTCTATTTCAGAATCGAGAGAAATGCTTATTTCATCTGTTTCACTTTTGCTTGATTTTGCCGCACCCTTATTATCAGGGCCGGTGGTTGTTTTATTGGCAGCGCAGGCAGACAATAAAATTGAAAAAATGAAAATTTGAGGTTTAGTCACAATTGTAGGTTTAGATTCAGGTTGCAAATCTAAATCAAAGAATTTGTCCGGCAATGGTCGGCAGCCAGATTATTATCGCTTGATTTTATTTCGGCAGGTGACCAACTGAAAATGGAAGTTTTAAGGTCTCGGAAGAGTTTTGCCTGCTTTCTTTAGAAAGGTCTATATCAAAAGGGTTGTTAAAATTATTTCCTGCAACGTCCTCTAACTGAGGATGTATCTCAATGTAAAATTGATCTTCAGCCCATGGTTGATCGGGTGTAAATCGCCAGCATTTGCTGTTAATGAGTATTGCTTTTCCTTTTATTTTTCCGGCTTGCGCAGCTGAAATGGAGATACATTTCAATGCCAAAGCATAATCAATTGGCCGGTCGAACTTAATAATCAGATCATCATGCGTTCCCGCATCGGGTGCTATAACTTTCCACCGGTTAGTATCGAGCCTTGTCCTTTCAGCTGATGAGACAGAGAACGTTTTTGTATAAGAACTACTCAGGGGATTACCATTAGCATCGCGCCAAGCCGAATCAATTACCAAGTGATAGGTTTGCCCGGATTGAAGAGGCGACCCTAATTCAACATTGGACCTGATTCCTCTTTTCACCCTACCCGGATCAAACAATAGCGTGAACCTTTTGCGTTCAGCATCCCACAATTCCTGATCAATAACTAAAAAAGCTTTATCTATGGGTGTTCCGTTTTCCGTTAAGAGTTTAATGTGATCATACGCTTCGCCTGGCATCATTGGTTGGGAGAATGAAATGTACAAGCGTAACATATTTTCTGGCAAAGTAGATGCTTGTGGATGTACTTCCTCTGTAACCGTGGGCGTTGATCTCTTAAGTGGTATTGAGAACGATAATTCAAGCTTGCCAAAAATTGCATGATAACTTTCTCCCTGCGCAAAAGGAAAATTTGGTTTGAAGCTAAGGCTATCACCATACCGCGTGTATGTACCCGCAACAGGTTGATTGATACGTCTAGCAAAAGCTTCATCGGTATAGATTCTTAAGATGTCTTTCCACTGATCATCTGCAATTGTTGTAGACCCTAGTCCAGTAATCCAAACGTTTTCATCTTGAAATTTTAGCACAAGTGATGGTTGGCCTGATACCGGAAGGAAGCAGGCACAAACCATCAATAGGCAAAACAATTTCAAAGTTTTCATCACTTGAGTGAATTAACGATGATTATTCCAGTTTAGCGCTTAATGTTTTCCAGCGAGCATCTGATTTTAAAGACATCAAATCAGTATCGTTTTCATACTGATCTTTTCTAAAGAATCCCCATTCAACGGCTTTGTTAAGGGACTCAAATGCCTTATCTGCATTGTTGTCAAGTGCATAACTACAAGCCATGTTATAGAAGTCAATTCCGTTGGGCTCTTCTTTTACTGCCAGCTCATAATTCTTTGCACTCTCTTTATATTTCTTTTCACGGTACAACTGGCTGCCTAACTGAGCATATTTAGAGGGCACATTAACTCCCTGATTTGATTTCAGGTTCAACGTTCCGTCTTCAATGTTTCGCTGGAGGAAAACAAAATAGTTGTCATTCAAGTTGGCCAACTGAGTAACTCCTACCGAAGCGATTGAAAGGTACTCCACTCCTGTTGCAGCATAAATTCCCGGAGCGCGAGTAGTGAGCGGCTTTGCATTGTTCAAATCTTCAGGGGTCATGCGCATGAGCGTGCGGTCACTGTTCGAGATATATAAATTTTTCTTGTGCATGATCATGTCAACGGGCCTGTTTCCACCACCCAACTCAGCAATGGTATTTCCACGAAGCTGATCTTTTGCACGGATGTCGCTCAGCGCGAATGTTGCGATTGGTGAACATCCATAACCTGCCAAGATTTGCTGCTGTCCATTTACTGTGAATGGGAGAAATGTCTCAATTGGTGAATTGGTTTCATAGCGATCGTGTGAAGTATGATAGATTTCCAGCTTTACTGCTTTTGATTGATTCGTAAACGGATAGGCAAACCTGCGAAGGTTGGAACTAAATTCTTCTCCTGACAGGCCGGCAACCATTAGCTCGCCATCCACAAAGGCCATATCCGTAACAGCCATGGTTCTTGTGTGCCACGGCTGAGGAAGTTTTGCGTCAGGAGAAGGCACACCCGACAAGGATGTTTCATAGTAACTTACGTTGTTAAGACTCACCAGGCTCAAACTTCCTTTATTATCAACTTTTACCAGGACAGGCTCACTACCACCGTTTTTTCGGGTAACGGCAAGGTAAATTTCCTGGGAAGTAGGATTTACAGCCATGTCTTCAATCTTCACATCGCGTGAGCTCACTCCTATCAAGGCTCCAATTTTTTCATCAATGCCTGACACTTCGATCGTCATCGCTTTCTTAACATTTTCCTGTTTAGCATCGATTGCGTAAATGCGCATTCCCAATGGATCGGCCAGGAATAAAATGCCATCTTTATTAAAGGTGATCGATGTTAGTGATTTGAGTTGAATGTTTCCGCGCAACGGTTCTGGTCCCTTCTCGGGATGAGCGGCAACTGCGTTTAAGATGCACAACACTAAGGTGGCGATCACGCCACCAGCAAACAGACTTCTTGGTGCTTTCATTTTTGGTTCGTTTTAAGTGAAATGACATTTGCTCTCTCCCCCATTTTCGGGGAGAGCTTAATGCAGGGTATTGGAAGCTACTCAAGCCGATTGAAAACGGCAACGCAATTTATGCTTGCGGCTATTGAAACAGAAAGTAAGCAAAAAGCGTAAAGCTATTTGTCTGGTGCGGTGAGTAGTTCGGGCTAAGATTTCAGCATTAACTGTAATTGCTGCTGGTAGGCTTCACTCACAGGTATTTTTGCAATTCCTATCGTCACCTGATGTCGCTCTACTTTGTTAATTTTATTTACAGCCACAAGATACGATCTATGCACGCGCACAAACTTCTGCTGAGGTAACCAATGAATAGCTTCTGCAAATGTGCTGCGCGACAAAACTTTCTTATCCGCTAACACAAACGTGACGTAGTTCCCGGTTGCTTCCAGATATTGAATGTCGTCATAGAAAACCTTCACCTGTTCGTACCCGGTTTTCAAATAAAGATGATCACGGGTTTCAGTTGTGTTTCGGAAATTATATAGTTCGAACGCCTTATTGCACGCCTGGATGAACCGGGCCAGCGAAAATGGCTTCAGTAAATAATCGATAGCATCCATTTCAAAACTCGTTACCGCGTGTTCACTGTAGGCTGTTGTAAAAATCAGCAGTGGTTTCTTACGCAGGCTATTGAAAAACTCAATCCCCGAAATGTCGGGCATTTTAATGTCGAGAAAAATCAAGTCGATCGACTCCTTTTGCAAGTACTCCAGTGCCTGAAATGCATCGGTAAACTCTGCTTTCAATTCCAGGAATGGAACTTTACAGGCATGCGAGCGCACAACTTCTAACGCCAGCGGTTCATCGTCAACTGCGATTGCCTTCATTGCCCTAAATTAATCACAAGATGAACAAAATAATCGTATGTGGTTTCACGAATGACCAGCTCGTGTTTACCGGGATACACGAGTTGAAGGCGTTGTTTTACATTCACCAGACCAATTCCATTGCTATTTTTTTCAGGATCATTCTCGCTCCGCTCGTGCTTGTTATTAAACACATCGAAATAAAGAGTCGATTTTTTCAATTCGAGAGAAATGCGAACATGTGACTCTTCACGCAGACTGATGCCATGTTTGAAAGCATTTTCAATGAACGGAATCAGCAGCATGGGCGCAATCTGGGCAGCGGGATCCACTTCTTGCTGAATTGCAATTTGAATTTTGATATTCGGATTGATATCAGTGCGCAAACGCTGCAGTGCGATGAAATTGTTCAGATACTCGAGATCGCGAACAAGTGAGATTTTCTCCTGCACGTTTTCTTGTAACATGAAACGCATCATGCTGCCCAACTTTTCAATCGCCTCGCTTGTACGATCTGCTTTTTCCTGGATGGCCATTCCATATAAGGTATTGAGAGCATTAAACAAGAAGTGAGGATTAATTTGTGACCGAAGTAGATCAACATTGGCCTCGGTTTGGCCTAACTCTTTCTTAATGTTGAACAATTCCTCGTTACTGCGCGCCAATCTTTTAAAGAAAAACCATTGTCCAGGCGCGAGAATAAAAAATAGGATAAACAATGTAATACCTAATAGACTCAAAAAGAAACCCTCATCTTCAATAAACATGGAAAGGAACATCGCTGCTACAAAAAATACAGTAAGGCAATAAATCAAGATCACACCGATATAGAACAAAAAGGAGAACCTGAATGAAAGGGCCTTAGGGAAAAGCCATAAGAAGGAAATATGGTACATGGCCCAACCAGCAGGTATTGTAATTGTCCACGATGATAAAAATTCAGACCATGGGTAAACGGTTAACACAAACACAGTAATGGAGAACCACACACCAAACGTGATGATCGTTTCGCGGGCAGTGAGCAGCTTGGTCAATGGGATTTGTTGAGTAGTCATACTATTGAGACGCAATTATAAAGTAAAGAGTGCTTTCGATAAACTATATGTGACGAATCGGGAAAAAGATGGGATGAGCTATCAGTTGGGAGTTAGGAGATGAGAGTTGAAAATACCTCAGGCTTCAAGCTATTTTTTTGTGAATCGAACTTATTAGATAAATAACGAAGGGCTTGAAGCTTGTGGCTTGCAGCCTATTTATCTCCTGACTCCTTAACGCTTCTCTCCAAAAAAGACTCATCCCTCCGATCCCTTCTCTCAACACATTTTTCCTGGCACTAATCACATCCATTGTGCAATCCAAAAAAGCGCCCATAATGTTGTTCAAAAAGAAAAAGAAAATGAATTCAACTGTCATCAACACCGATCGGGTCTTTTATGATTACGCAAAAGGTGTAAACACATTGGCCAACATTAATCTGCAGGTTAAACGTGGCGATATCTATGGATTTTTGGGACCCAATGGATCAGGGAAGACAACTACACTCAGTTTGTTGCTGGGATTATTAAAAAATCAACAAGGTACAATTGAAGTACTGGGTAAAGATTTACAACACCATCGGCAGGAAGTTTTACAAAAAGTAGGATCGCTTATCGAAAGTCCTTCGTTGTACAATCATTTAACGGCTCTGGAAAATCTGAAAGTCTATCGTGATATCTACGGGACTTCGAAAGCCAGGCTACAGGAAGTTTTAAAGCTCGTGGGCCTGAGCGACACTGGTAAGAAAACCGTAAAGCAATTCTCATTGGGTATGAAGCAACGATTATCGCTTGCTCTTGCGTTGCTTCCGAATCCGGAATTATTAATCATGGATGAGCCAACAAACGGGCTTGATCCAGCGGGCATTTTGGAATTAAGAAGTCTGATCAAAAGCCTGAACAAGGATGAAGGCATAACCTTCCTCATTTCCAGTCACATTTTGTCAGAGGTTGAGAAGATTGTGAGCCAGATCGGGATCATTTATAAAGGACGAATGCGCTTCCAGGGATCGCTTGCCGATCTGCATCAACTACAACAGCAAGGATCGCTCGTGCAGTTGGACACTTCAGACAATTTACGCGCCTGGGCAGTGTTGAAACAATTTAATGCTGAATTATTGGTAGATGATCTTGTTGTTCCTTATACCGATATACAACAAGTGGCTGCCATTAACCGGCTTCTTGTTAACAACGACCTGGATGTGTACAACCTCCATCCGCGCAATCAAACTCTTGAAACAATTTTTATGAACCTAACCACCGATTCACAATGACCTTTACAGCTTCTCTCCGATCTGAATTTTTGAAGGTAAAACGTACATCCATCATTTACCTGGTGCTCATTGCTGCGTTCGTTATCCCGCTTGTCCTGGCATTCGACCACGACTATGATCCCAAGGATCCTGCGAATGGTTGGGACAATTATTACCGGGAAGGGTTTATGGTCTTCGTGTTTGTTTTCCTTCCCCTATTCTTTGTTCTCGCCAGCACGTTATTGATGCAAATTGAAGTGAAGAATAACACATGGAAGCAAGTATTGGCATCGCCACAGTCTTACTTTAACATTTTGATCGCAAAATTTAGTGTGATTCAGGCATTCGCGTTCCTCTTCGTAGTTGTATTCAACATATACATGTTAATCGGAGCAGTAGTGACTGATTGGATTTTCGATTTAAGTTACCTGACATACCTGGAACGGTGGCCGGAATTACTGAAAGCCAACGCCATGGCCTATGGAGCAACGCTCGGAGTGAGTGCGCTTGGGTTTTGGCTGGCGCTTCGTTCAAAAAATTTCATTACTCCCATTGCAGTTGGATTTCTCCTGTGGCTTTTCGGTCCAACGATAGCATTTGAATTTAAATGGCCGCATGCCGACAAATATGTTTATGCGCTTCCGTTCACTGTTGTGTCGCAACGATTTGAGGCTGACCGGGTATTTCACCAGCTATTATCGGTGGGCTATGGTGTCCTGTTCTTTGGGCTGGCGTACCTGGAGTTTGTGATGAAGCGAATGAAGGTGGGGGCGTATTTTTTGAAGAAGTAATTGATTCAGGAATGGGTTGGCAGTTACCGGTGACCGGTATCCGGTAACTGTTCACTAATGACTCCCGCCTCAAATGAATTTTTTCAACCACGCCCGCGCACTTGCTTCATTGGTGAACAATTTGACTGGAACTTCAGGTCTATCAATGGTCAAAAAGATGTTGCCCAACGTTCTGTTTACCGCT
>DASTYM010000314.1:0-2887 GCA_035764995.1 Cyclobacteriaceae bacterium
GTCGGATCGTTCGGTATGAAAAAACCTGCATGTAACGTTGATTCGCGATTTCTCGTCTAAAGATTACAATAAATTCGGTTGGAGCGATGCAACCTTGCTATTTAATCCATTGTCTTTGTCCTGTAAAGTTATAACCATGAAAAAATTATTCTCCCTTATTATCGCCATCGGACTGGTAACATCAGTATCGATTGCGCAGAAGCGTGAAACACGCACCGTAGATACGTTCACCAAAATCTCTTTCCGGACATCCGGCAAAGTGTATGTAAAAATAGGAAGCCCGCAGAAAGTTGAGATTGAAGGCTCAAGCGAAGCACTCGAAAAAGTTAAAACAACGGTTGATGGTGGAAAACTCACGATTGGCCCTGAAGGTAAGTGGTTTGACTGGAGTTGGGGTGACGACAATAAAGTTATCGTGAACATAACAGTTGCCAATATTGAAGCATTGAACGTAAGCGGATCGGGCAGCATGATTGTTCAAAATAAAATTACCACCAACAACCTTGATTTAAATGTGAGTGGTTCTGGTTCACTTGAAGCCGAGATCGATGCAGCTGATGTAGATGCTGATGTGAGTGGCTCCGGTGATATGGACTTAAAAGGAAAATGCAAAAACTTCAATTCGGATATCAGTGGATCAGGCGGCATACGCTTAGCGTTGGCCATCGGAGGATCTGCTGATTTTGATCTTTCCGGTTCCGGAAAAGTTGAAGCTTCAGGGTCAGCGCAAACTGTGCGAGCTGACATCACCGGCTCAGGCAAGGTATTAGCCTCAAATATGGAAACAGACAAGTGCAAAGTGAGCATCAGTGGTTCAGGCGATGTGGAGATCAATGTGAAGACTGAGCTTGATGCAAGAATTTCAGGCAGTGGTTCTGTTTCCTATAAAGGCAACCCGGCAAGAGTAAATGCTGATTCGAGTGGAAGCGGTAAAGTAAGGAAAATGTAGTCTCTCTGAGATGAGCTTGTAATAAGCGGAGGAGGAATCCTCCGCTTTTTTTTATTTTTACACATCCCAACTTATGAAAAGAGTTCTGTCCTGGCTTCACTTGTTTTATGGCAACCTTTGCTATAGTTAGGGTTATAACAAGGTAGCGTCCAAAAAAACCCTCAAGGATTATTCCTGTAGAAATCAGAACAATCAAGAAGACTTTTCTTCGTTATTAGTAATGATGACCAATAAAAAAATAATCTTCATCATTTTTGCATTGGTGGTGCTAAATGGCATCCTGTTGGCGAAATACTTAAACGAGAAATCGATAACGGATTTATCGATCAAGCTAGTCGACTACCCCTCCTATTTGAGCGAGTTGGATAATCAACCTTACAAATCAAATCTTATTGTGTTTCGTCCTAACAATGATCGGATTCAAGAATGTTATAACATCACCTTACAAATTCATGCTCTGTTTGGCCACCTTCGCAAACAATACCATGAACAACCTCAATTCGATGCTTGGGTTTCTCAAAAAATTGATCTTGTCGAATACTACAAATCAAAGAATAATCTGTCAGAATCGGAAAAAACCGAATTTAAGACCTTAGTTGATGACTTTATTACTTCGTTTGAAGATTTAATCAAACAGCCTTACATGCTTGCAGATGTTGATACATCAGTTAATGTTAAAATTGATACAGTTGCGATCACACTGGAAGCATGCATGGAAGAGTTTGCATCATTCAAGAAAGCTTACTCTAGTGAAGGTGAATTTAATATCCGTGGAACAACATATTATCTCAATGACCTGACCCTTGTCGAGACTAGTCTTATCACAGAGGATATTCAATTATCACTTAATTTACTGTGGAGAAAATATGCAAACGCGTGCAATAAGGGAGAGCTTTTAGTTATGAAAAAATTATACCCAAAAAATGCGCGGTAATAAGGTACTGAAAATAATCGCGCTCGTAATGACGGGCGTTACTCTGGTTTTGCTCACCAAAGTGTTCAACATTTATACCCCATCGGTCGATACCGTAAAATTGAAACTTCAAGTGCTCCAAAAAAACAGAGTGGTCACTAAGATGGATCGACAGCTCTTCGAAACAGGAATTGCTCGCGACAGCGCAAGTTCGAATCCAATCATCATTAAGGCGTTCAAAGAAGCAAGACGCGTTTATGAATTTCAGGATTCAGCCAACTGCCTTCTTCAAAGGATGATTAATTCCAGTTTTTCCAAAGACACCGCCCAGATTTACCTCTCACGATTCTGTCTGTACGTAGAAGCGTTCGATGCAACTCAACCATCAAAGCTTCGCGTTGCCAAGGACTTCATATTCTATAACCGTCTTATCACCTTCCCTGATCCAAAAATTCCCGGGAATGCTTTTGCAAACCTTGACCCGGAGGTGGTCAAAGTCTTAGCCATGATTTTAGCCGCTGATCTTGACGAATATGTTGAACATATTCGCACCCATTATGTTTCATGAATGTTTCAGTAGTCCCTTGACAATCAAATACTGAGCACTGATGTAGGTGGTCATCACCCAGAAATCAGCGCGTGAAAGTGGTTCAAGAAATTTATTGATCGCGATCAGTGAGTCAGAGATCATAAATAAAATTGCCCCGCCAAATACCATGGCAAAACTTGATGCATTGGTTCTTCCAAAACGGAAAAGGGCTCGCAACACCATATAGGTTAATACACCTGCATATAAAAGTACAGGAATTTTTAAGTCACCCAGGCGATTGTAGAGAATTGTGACCAGGCCTGTACCGGCCAGCACAATGGGTAAGGCAAATCTAATTTTTTGCAAGCCCTGCAGTTCGTGACCAGATTCATCTCCGCAATGCTGCTGATAAGCGAAAATGTAAAAAACATGCGCAAACAAAAATGCACCTAATCCAAACATAAAATAATTTGGATTGGATTGCTGCAACATCAGG
>DASTYM010000315.1:0-10379 GCA_035764995.1 Cyclobacteriaceae bacterium
GTTTAAAGATCGGTGACAAAATTAAAATCCCGGGCGATGATATCTCAGGAGCAATACGCAAACTATGGAAACCCGGACTTATCGGTGATGCCACCATTAGCGTAGAGAAAATTGAAGGAGAAAACGTGTGGCTAACGATTACGTTGGCAGAACGCCCTCGTCTTACAAATTTTTATTTTTCGGGAATCAGCAAGGGTCAGCAGTCTGCCCTGAAAGAAGACCTGACGCTCATCCGCGGAAAAATTGTAAACGATGCCATGCTTAGAAATACCGAGCTGGCAGTGAAAAAGTTTTTTGTTAAAAAGGGCTATTTGAACACAGAGGTGAAAATCCTGCAAGAGCATGACACTATATCAACAGATGGTATCCGCCTGAAGATCAATGTGAATCCACATTCAAAGGTGCGAATTAACAAAATCACATTTGAGGGAAACGAGAACATCGGGGCGTCAGCTATAAAAGCAAAGATGAAGGGTACACACGAGCATGCCCGCTTCACCCTGCATAGAACTTTGTTAAAGGAAATTTTTACCACGAACCCATTTGAATTTTTTGGATCAACGCATGATGTGAGTTGGAAAGAGGTTAAGGAATTCATGGGTGACAATGTGAAGCTGAATGTGTTCAAAGGATCGAAATTCATTCAGACCGACTTCGAAGACGACAAGAAAAGTGTTGTTTCTTTTTACAATTCCAAAGGCTATCGCGATGCCGAAATCCTGGCCGACACGATCTATAATTTCAATGATCAAACCATCAATGTTGATCTGAAAGTATTTGAAGGCCCGAAGTATCACTTCAGAAACATCGTTTGGACAGGCAATTATTTACATTCTGATAAAATCCTGAATGCTATCCTGGCGATTAAAAAAGGTGATGTATACAACCGCGAGCTCATTGACAAGAAGTTGACGTTCAACCCAAAAGGCCCGGATATCAGCGGATTGTATATGGATGATGGTTATTTGTTCTTCCGAATCAACCCGGTTGAAGTTGCTGTTGACGGTGACTCGATCGATGTGGAGATGCGCATCTTTGAAGGTGAACAAGCCACGATCAACGAAGTAACCATCACCGGTAACGACAGAACAAGCGATCATGTAATCAGAAGAGAGTTGTCAACCGTGCCGGGTCAGAAGTTCAGAAGATCCGACATTATTCGTACACAGCAGCGCCTGGGTCAGCTCGGTTATTTCAATCCGCAAACACTCAATCAGAACCTAGTACCAAATCCTGCCAAGGCAACAGTAGATATCGAATGGCAGGTGGAAGAACAATCAAATGACCAGATTGAATTGTCTGGTGGTTGGGGCGGATATTATGGTTTTGTTGGTACCCTCGGACTTACGTTTAACAACTTTTCAGCCCGCAATATTCCTCACTTCAAAGAGTGGAGACCATTGCCTGTTGGAGACGGACAACGTTTGTCGCTGAAGATTACTGCGAACGGAAAAAGTTTCCAGAACTACGGTATATCATTTACAGAACCATGGCTTGGCGGACGCAAACCACAATCACTCACTGTTAGCGCTAACAAATCCGTTCAGCGATACGTGGGAGCAGGTTCAACGGGCCCTACCGATTTAAATTCTTCGATGAACGTTGACAATATCTCGGTAGGTATTGGAAGAGTGTTGGAGTGGCCTGACAACTATTTTACATTACTCACTACACTTGGTTATACCCGGTACACTGTTAAAAATGCACCGAACTATGGTTTAGGTTGTGCGAACTGTTCATCGCATGCAGTAACATTCAATACAACTATTGCCCGAAATAGTATCGACAATCCGATGTATCCGGCACAGGGTTCATCAATTTCATTAAGTGGAACATTCACACCGCCATATTCAACCTGGAAGGATCTTGCAAATGCCACGCAGGAAGAAAAGAATGAGTATGTCGAATACTACAAGATTATGTTCGACTCGAAGTTTTACTTACCACTTGATCGCAAAAAGAAATTTGTTATCGAAGCAAAAGCACACTTTGGATTTTTGGGATCCTACTCGAAAGACCTGGGCGTTGGTCCGTTTGAAAGATTCTATGTGGGTGGTGACGGGCTTGCCGGTGGTGTAGGCTCATTTGTGTTAGGACAGGATGTAATAGGTTTGCGTGGTTATCAAAACAATCAGATCACTCCGCCATACAGTCCTTTACAAGGAGTTTCACAAAACGGAGTTAAGGGTGGTATTGTTTACGACAAGTTCGGGTTAGAGTTGCGATACCCGGTAACAACCGGAAATGCGGCTACTATATATGCGTTTACGTTCGCGGAAGCCGGAAACAACTGGTACAATTATGAAGACTTTAATCCGTTTGAGATGTATAAGTCTGCAGGCTTTGGAGCTCGTATCTTTATGCCTGCATTTGGGTTAATTGGTCTAAACTGGGCCTACGGGTTTGATCCCTTCCCGCTCGGTAGCAGCAATAAGGCCAGCGGAGCCCAATTTCACTTCACAATTGGTCAGCAAATCAGATAAAATATGCGGTTTTACCTTATTCCAATATTTTTTGTCATTTTCGGCCTGAATTTTGTCAACGCTCAGAGGTTCGGATATATCGACACAGACTTTATTCTGAATAAGATGCCGGACTACAAAAAAGCACAGGACGAAGTCAATAAGCTTTCTGAATTGTGGGAGAAGGAAATATTGGCGATGTCGAAAGGTATTGAAGGGATGTATAATTCGCTGCAGGCAGAGCAGGTGTTGTTAACGGAAGCCATGCGGAAGGAACGTACTGATGCGATAAAAAAGAAAGAAGCTGAGTTAAAGGAATATCAAAAGAAAGTATTTGGATTTGGCGGCTTGTTCTTCCTGAAAAAACAGGAACTCATTAAACCGATCCAGGACAAAGTGTGGGATGCTGTTGATAAGGTAGCGAAGAAAAACAGCCTGGCAATTGTGTTTGATAAATCAGGAGAGCTGGTCATGATTTACACCGATCCCCGGTTTGATTATACAGATTTTGTCTTAGAAGAACTCGGGTTAGGAGACCCGAATGATGTAGTTAAAAATTAAAACTTGAATAAACTTTTACCGTAATGAGAAAACTATTGTTCGCGCTTGTGTTTGGTCTTGCAACCGTTGTTGCAAATGCTCAAACCACTCCTTTGAAAATCGGATACGCTGATGTGGAGTATATACTGAGTCAAATGCCTGAAATGAAACAAGTTCAAACAGACTTGCAAACCCTTCAGACTCAACTCAAGAAGCAGTATGATGGCAAGGTAGCTGAGTTTCAGAAGAAACTTCAGGAATACCAGGCCTATGGCGCTACTGTGCCTGATGCTGTAAAACTAAATTCAGAGCGCGAGCTTCAGGATTTGCAAAGGAACATTCAGAAGCTGGAGCAGGATTCTCAGGCTGATTTACAAAAGAAGGAGCAAACTCTCATGCAGCCTATTTTAGACAAGGTTGACAAATCGATTCAGGCTGTTGCGGTTGAAAATTCTTTTAATCTTATCCTGCACCAGCAATACCAGGGTTTAACCATTGTGTTATATGGAGACGAGAAGCTTAACGTTTCAGATTTGATCCTGAAGAAGATGGGTGTAACTCCTACACCTCCAACTACTACTCCTAAGAAGTAAGTAAAAGACAGAAATTATAAAATGAACCCTGATCCCGAATTTTCGGGATCAGGGTTTTTTGTTTATTTAGATTAATGATTAGGCCTGCCGCACTAAAACAGAATGATGTCGTTGGCATCGTTGCCCCAGCGAGAAAGCTGGACAAGGGTACACTTCAGGAATCAATTGAAAGAATTAAATCGTGGGGTTATCAGGTAAAGACTGGTAAAAATCTTTACAGCACTGCTCATTCTTATTTGTCGGGATCGGATGCCGAACGTTGGGAAGACTTTCAAAACATGCTGGATGATGCTTCTGTTAAAGCAATTATTTGTGCCCGTGGAGGATATGGTACTTCCCGTATTCTTGACCAACTGGATTTTAGACTCTTCCAGAAAAACCCAAAATGGATTTGTGGGTTTAGCGACATTACTGCACTTCACTTAAAACTTCAGAAACTTGAAATCCAAAGTATTCACGGAACCATGCCTGTACTTTTTCCAAAACCGGAATCTGCTTTGTCAGTTGAAACGCTTAGGAAGGTTTTAGCAGGTGAGCCCATTACTATCAACACAGCTTCAAACCCAAAGAATAATTTTGGAAAAGCTACCGGAAGGCTGGTGGGCGGAAACTTATCACTGATCGTTGATTCACTCGGGACGGCTTCAGAAATTGATACATCAAACAAAATTCTTGTTATCGAAGAAGTGGATGAGTATTTGTATAAAATCGACCGGATGATGGTTCAGTTAAAGCGCGCCAAAAAATTGCAAGATCTCGCGGGTGTTGTGGTTGGTCACATGACTGACATAAAAGAAACTGAACTTCCCTTTGGAGAATCAGTTGAAGAAATTATTATGAATCACGTTCGGGAGTTTAAGTACCCGGTTGGCTTTGGTTTTCCTATCGGTCACGAAAATCCAAACATGGCATGGGTAGTAGGAGCCAATGCCACTTTAAATATCACCCTCCAACAATCTTCGCTTAGCTTCTGATTAGGAAGGTAATGCTTCTGAGTACTTGGGAATAAGCTCGTGAAAATATCCGCTCAGCTGTTTCAACACCTGCTTGCCTGAACGATTAATGATGGCCCTTCCATCAATCTCTTTTACGGGTGTGAGTTCACCCATTGTTCCAGTACCAAATACTTCATCAGCTGTATAGAATTCCGTAAGAGAAAGATTTCTTTCTTCAATCTGTATGTTTTTTTCGCGGCAAATTTCAATCACGATCCCTCGTGTAATACCGTGCAAGCATGCATCAGCAAACGGTGTATAAACGACTCCATTCCTGACCATAAATAAATTGATGTCATTTAACTCGGCCACAAATCCATTATGATCAAGCATGACAGCTGCATCTACACCAGCAACATTCGCCTGAATTTTTGCCAGGATATTATTTAATAAGTTGTTGTGATGAATTTTTGAATCTAAAAACTGCGGATTATTTCTTCGAATAGAAGAAGTGATCACTCGAATACCGGTTTCGTTATCATATACAATTGGCTTCCATTCTGCCAATACAATCAAACAGGGTCCTTTTGTGTTAACACGAGGGTCCATTCCCGAAGTAACTTTTTCTCCCCGTGTCAGGGTTAAACGAATGTGCGTCTCATCACGCATACCGTTGGCCTTTAACGTTTCGAAGATTGCTTTTCTAATCTCATCCTTTGACGGGATTTGTGTGAATGCTAATGTGTGTGCAGAGTCCTGTAAGCGATCGAGATGGCGGCTCAAACAAAATATCCCTCCTTTGTAAACGCGCAGACCCTCCCAAACAGCATCACCTCCCTGTACGGAGCTGTCAAAAACTGAAACTTTAGCTTCGGCCCGGGGCAGAAGTTTTCCTCCTACATGAACAATGATGTTCTCATTTTTAGGGTTGAATTTTTGTAGCATCTGCTATGGTTTTAAGGCGTGTTTCAAAAGTTTTTGATAATAAATGGAAGCTTCTTCGTTCAAAGGTTCAAGATGTTGAGGCAAAGGCCTGTTGCTGGTGGCTTGCTTTTCAAATCCGGTAGAGCGATGAACATTAGCATACCAATGAGGAGCCCAAATGCCATCATACACTTTCGGGCCCGCCTTCCAGTGAAGCATTTCGCGTTCAAATTTAATTCCTGATTTCTCGCATGCCTGTTTCAAAACCGACTCAGGGTTCTGCAATAACAGGCCAGAATCAATGACAATCGTGTTTTGATCGGCAATTTTTTCAAACAACTCGTATTCGTGTTGCACGCCAATGTCGCGCATCGTTACTTTCTCAATTACCTGGGCGTAGCTGGCTATTAGCTGCTTCGGGTCGCGAATCAAAAAAATATTTATGCACTTCGAAAGGAAACCGTCACTCATCACTTCAATATGATGGGCCATATTTTTAATGAACAACACAGGCTTTGTCCATGCACGAAAAAGCTCTCGTTTTACAACTTCCTCGTCTGACGATTGTGCTTTTAACACATCATCTTTCCCTGGATGGCTGGCTTGTGTCTTGGAAAGATAAACCGCATAGAAGGGTTCATCTACAACTTGTGTATCACTGCGTTGTGCAAATGAATACATCAGCGCTGTGGAGATGTTGCGAGGGCCTGATATCAGATGTAAATATTTCATGCAAACACCAATCTACGATCTGCATTTGACTTTACAATAGATATTCCACAAATGCATACAACCCTAATGCGAGCAAGATAATACCTGGTACCAGTTTCACCTTTGATCTAGGTTGCAGAATTACTACCATCCGTTTTGCCATAAATGCCAAGAGCATAAAAAGCGAAAATGCTCCCACTGAAACTCCCAACAAATACAGGTGGAGTCTCACATGTCCGGTTAAATCAATCCATCCCTGAACACTCAGATAAGCTGTGACAGCGATCCAAAAAGGTAATGCCAACGGATTGAGAATACCGAGAATAACGCCTCTTCTGAATCCGCTTTGTTGAAATTTTTCTGTAAAAACAGTAGGCTTATAGGCCGACCAGATATTCAGCCCTCCAAGGGCAATCATCACCACAGCACTGATCAGTTTAAAATTGTTAAGCACCATCGGAGATGCAGTAATGTAACTTTCAAAAGCTACAGCCAGCCATGCATAGGGATATTCAATGAACGCTGCTGCTGCTGCAAACCTCCAGGCGATATTGATCTTTTTTTCCAGTCCGAGTTGCAGCACCGTCAGATTTAGTGTACCAGGTGGAATTGATCCCAGGAAACTAAAGAGAAACGCGATCAAAAAATTCTGGAGTAAGTCCATTTAGGGAACCGCCATTTTAAATTTCTGGTAAAGCTGTTTTCCTTCCTGAAAAGATATGTAAGGAACGCCTCGCTTGTGATTTTGCGAGCTGATCACAAACATGTTATGCCAATGCGTTGCCAGCACACGTAAAGCCTTCCATAATGAAAAACCCGGATGATAAATGTGCGCAGGTTCTGCACCGCATCCATTGAGTTCCATGATTTTAACTTTTCCAAGGTACAGGTCTTCAACATTTGCACATCGTAAATCAAACCGGCCAAAGTAGAATCCATCAATCTGTTTACTGATCACATCAAAAGCTTTCGATAATTTCTCATTGATCAAATGTTCTCCGGAAAGGAATTTTGTGCCCAAACAATGATTGCCGATCGCATTTAATTCAACGATTTGATCTTTCGCAATAATCAAATTGATTTTATCCCGATGTGTTTCCCGCAAAACATCCAATTGAAGTTTAGCCCGTGGCTTATCTAAAATTAGTTCCTGCAGGGTGGAGGTGCCGTTGCCAGTAACGGTCAGCATCTCTTTCAGCACAACAGAAGTCACCTGACCATCCTTCTCATCCGGAAAACGGGTGTAAAAAACACCGCATTCAACAGGCAAATCCACTAATTCCTGGATCAGAAAATCCGTCTGTATTTTCTTCAGGTAAACTTCAATGTCAGATTCAGTGAAAATTCGTTTTACCATAAAGCCGCGCTCGCCAATATCCGGTTTAAAAATTACAGGTAACTCAATATGGTGTTGGTGCAGCAGATCAAGTACCTGGTCTTTCGTTGCCGCATGCTCAACAAAAATTGTTTTAGGTTTATACTGATCAGGAATTAGTTTGAGTACATCAAATTTTGATTCTCCCAACATTCCTCCCATCGTGATGGTTGGATTTGAAGCAGAGAAAAAAAATATAGATCTCGCTCGCAGGGATAACCACAGCCAGTAAAGAAAAAACGGAAATTGAACGATTCCGAATGGCCAATATTCCCAATTCGTTAGCCGGATCAGGAAATTGCTTCGAAGCAGTTTCTTCAAACTACTCATGGATGTTATCGAGCTACTGTTTCCTGGTAACGGATCGTAGAAGCAGCAATGCCAAAATCGTGAGGAAGTTTCACTTCAAGCGCCAGGTCACGGATGCCAATTTTTATGATCGCCATGTGATGCACTGCATGCTCGATGTTATAAACAAGTTCACGCAAAAAATTGGTTTCGATAGTGACAAATACTTCTTTCTCATGATCGTACCCAGCTTCAAGCTTCAGCGGCTTATCTGGTGGTTGCGATTGAATAAAATCATTAATCTTATCGAGTGCTGACAGGGCAATAAACTTATCACTCTCAATTAATTTATCGTGGGCTCGTTTGTCATAATTGATTAGTCCATTTTCAAATCCCTGTTCCAGACAAATAAAAAATTCAAGTGTATGTCTCAAATGCTGACCAATGGTTGAATGGCCAAGCGATTCAATTTGTTTGGTAAAGTCTTGTTCAGATATCTGGTGGACAACGTCTGTGAGTTGCGATAAAATGTTACTACAGGCTTTGTGAAGGTTCATAAACAAATGCAAGTTTTACAAATATAAAAGGAATACCTGAACGGTTAGCAAATTGATGGACTACCCCCTTATGGGTGGTTTGATTTCTAATTTTCCTTCCAACGGGTTACCGTCAAAATAACTGGGAGGATCGTAGCCCTCCAGCGCGATATTCCCTTTAAGATTAAAATATTTCAGCCTGACTCCATCTGTCTGTCTGGGCAAATGTCACGATAGGAGCGAGCGCGAAAAGTATTTTCAGTCTTGTTCTCATAATCGAAGATACGAAGAGATCAAGTAGTTAGATTTACAATTAAACTGATTGTCGTACAGATTACATTTGCCCTAATCTGGCAGGAGATCTCTGAGTTTTTCCCAAACCAGTTCAGGCTCGTAACCATATTGAATCGCGTGCTTCGATGCCTTGTTTCGGGCTATAAACACGTTAGGCTCGTCAAGGCTTGAAATCTTTGATTTTAACAGTTTTTCCAGTGACTCATGGTAATCCACTTCTTCAATTTCTGCCAAGCCAATCCGGATACAGTTTTTGCTGAGGCCTTTACCTTCAAGTGCCTTGGTAATTTTAATGCGGCCCCATTTTTTTATTCTGAATTTTCCCCCTGTAAAAACTTTAGCAAACCGTTCTTCATTTAGAAAACCTTCCGTGATCAGGTACGCCAACAATTCATCCACGACCGGTGATTGAAGGCCTAATGAGAATAATTTCGTTTTTACTTCTTCGTGAGAACGTTCCTGGTAGGCACAGTATCGAAGTGCTTTTTGCCTCGCTTGATCGAGTGTCAGTTTTTTGAGTTTCTTCTGCACTTGATTGGAAGTTGGAGGTTCTAAGTTAGAAGTTCGAGGTCCGATTTCCTAAACTCGACATTCAGCTTCGAGCCTCCAGCCTCGAACATCGATCCTATTTCACGAAACCTTTCGATTTTAAAATGCTTGCAACAAATTTCCGTTCATTATCGGTGTTGAAAATTTTGAACGGCCAGTAAATTAGCTGCGCTTTGTTCACATACAGCACATAAAAATCTTTTCCAATGGTAGCACGCTGAATTTGATCCCACTTCATTGGCATCCCTTCACGGGGATTTATCTTCATCAAAATCTGCTGACTGCTAATTTCATACGAGAATTTTTCAAACAACATTTTTCCCTGCTCGAGCTGTGTCACGCCATAGAACTGGATCCACCAGAATAACAGGTACAAACCAAGGCCAACGAACGCACCAATAAACCACCAGATGGTTTGAGCGCCAGGTATAGCATAACCGAGGCACAACAAGAAAGCGATTGATGCTGCAATCCATCCCTGCTTCTTCAACACATTTTTAAGCGCCAGTTGGATGTAAATGTTCTTCTCGAGTTTGTAGTTTTTTGTTTTTACGATCATAAAATTTTCTAAATCACTTTCACTATTCTTAAAACGCCTTCAGGCTTAAATCCAGACTTTTAACTGAATGGGTTAATGCCCCCACTGAAATAAAATCAACACCACATTCAGCAATGCCGCGAATCGTTTCTTCTGTAATTCCACCGCTGGCTTCTGTTTGATATCGGCCGTTAATCAACCAAACGGCTCGTTTCATTTCATCTATTGCCATGTTGTCAAGCATGATGATGTTTACGCCTCCGATTCTCAACACCTCCTCAACCTCTTTCAGATTGCGGGTTTCAACTTCAATTTTCAGTTTTCGATTCGTGGCGCGAAGATAGTCTTTTGTTTGAAGGATTGCTTGTTCCAGCCCTCCTGCCATATCGATATGATTATCTTTTAACATAACCATGTCAAAAAGCCCAATCCGGTGATTTTGTCCTCCCCCAATGACAACAGCCCATTTTTCCAGCAAGCGGAAATTAGGCGTGGTTTTGCGGGTATCCAGCAATTTCGCTTTTGTTCCTGCGATCAGGGTTGTCAGGCGATTGGTGAGGGTAGCTATTCCACTCATCCGCTGCATGCAATTCAGTACAAGGCGTTCGGCAGTTAATATGGAGCGGGCAGGACC